>JAGOVZ010000153.1 GCA_018060485.1 Ottowia sp.
GGCCACGCGCGCGTGGTGCCGGTGGTCACGCGCTTGACCGACTTTGGCTACGAGGTGAAGGTGCACCCCGCCTGGCCCGACTACCCGAGCGCCGACGCCACCGCCGACGCCGCGCTGATGAACCAGCGCCTGCAGGGCTACATCGACGAGATGCCCGAACAGTATTACTGGGTGCACAAGCGCTTCAAGACGCGGCCGCCGGGCGAGGCGTCGTTTTACTGAGGGATGACCGGCGCTGGCGCGCCATGACCTCGGCCCGCGGCCATCGATGACGCACCCTGCGGGCGCATGACTTCAATCATGGCGCGGTCGCGCCGTCATCGAAGGCGAAGCCGAGGTCATGCGCCGTCAGGCGCGGTCATTGGTCATCGCCCAGAAAGCGCTGAATCGACGCCGCCACGCGCGCCGGCTGCTCATGCACCACCCAGTGCGTGGCGCGCTCGATGCGCTCCAGCTGCATCTGCGGCACCCAGCGCTCCAGACCGCCCAGCAGCTCGGGCAGCAGGGCGCTGTCCTGCATCGCCCACAGCACCAGCGTGGGCAGCTTGACGGTGAAGGCTTCGGGCGGCAATTCGACGCCGGCCGCTGCCGCGTCGCCCTCGCGTGCCGGGCGCAGCGGCGAGCCGCGGTAGTAGTTCAGCCCGCCCGTCAGGCCCGCGCCCGGGCGGCTGCCGTCGCCCGTCCACACGGCGCGGTATTGCGCGCGCAGGGCGTCGGTCATCCAGCCGGCGCCGTCGGGCAGCGCAAGGGCCTGGGCGGCGTCGCCGGGGCCGATGGCGTCGTCGGACAGCGCGGCGGCGGCCTGTTGCTGCGCAGCCGCGCCGCTGGCGCCCATCAGGTCGAAGAAGGGCCACAGGCGGGCAAAGTCGTTTTCGGCCAGCAGCGCCTCGGCGTCGGGGCGGACCAAGAAGTTCATGTACGCGCTGGCGGCCTGCTGCGCGGGGTTTTGCCGCAACTCGCGCCAGAAGGTCTGCGGGTGCGGCGAGTTGATGATGACCAGCCGCTGCATCAGCTCAGGCCGCGCGGCGGCCAGGTTCCAGGCCACGGCGCCGCCCCAGTCGTGCGCGATGAGCGCGACGAGCTGGCCCTGCGGCCCGCATTCGGCGGCGATCAGCGCGGCGATATCCTGCGCCAGGTGCTTGGCGTGGTAGGCCGACACGTCGGCGGGGCGGCTGGATTGCTCGTAGCCGCGCAGGTTGGGCGCCACGCAGCGGAAGCCGCCGTGTTCGGGCGCTGCAAAATGTGCAAGCAACTCGTCCCACGCGAAGGCGGCTTCGGGAAAACCGTGCAGGAACATCAGCACCGGCCGCCCGCGCTCGCCGGCCGAGCGGCAGCTCAAGCGCATGCCGTGCGGCAGCTCGGCGATCCAGGTGTCGATCATGATTGCTCCTTGATTTGTAGCTGCTGGCGCTTGATGGACAAGCGCCAGTGGCCTGTTTGATTCAAATAATGGGCGATGCGGCGACATCGTAGGTGCCGCGCCGGGCGCGCGCCGTCTCGCGGGTGACGATGGCATCGGGTATTCTGGGTCAAAAATGCCTCCAGCGCTTGTCTACCAAGCGCCACCAGCTCCTGAAAGGATAGTGCCATGGGCATTCGCATCGTTCGACTGGGCTCGCCGCGAGCGGCGGACGAGGGGGTGCGCATTGGCACCGTGCGGCGCCCGCCGCGCGGCGTGGCCAAGGCGCGCTTCGCCGCCGACGACTGGTACGACGTGTGGTACCCCAACCTGTCGCCGACGCCCGATGTGATGAAGCTGGCGCTGTCGACCCACAGCGAGCCGGATGCCGCCAAGGCAGACAAGGACTGGGCGTTGTTCACGCGCCTGTTCCGCAAGGAGATGGCAGAGCCCGACGCGGCACGCACGCTGGATGTGCTGGCGGCGCTGTCGCAGCAGACGAATTTTTCGGTCGGCTGCTATTGCGCCGACGAAGCGCGCTGCCACCGCTCCATCCTGCGCGCGCTGCTGGGCGAGCGCGGCGCGACATTGATCGCCTGAAGCGCTGGCCTTATCAAAAAATGAGCTGCCCGCGCTTGCCCATCAAGCGCTGGCGGGCGATTCGGCTTCAGGCGTGGCGTCTTCCACGACCTTGCGCAGCCACAGCGCCGCGTCTTCCACGCCCTGGCGCTTGAGGGCCGAAAACAGCATCACGTCGCCGCCGCCGGCCTGCAGCTTGGCGATCTGCAGCGCCTTGGCCTGCTCGGTGCGATTGAGCTTGTCGGCCTTGGTCAGCAGGATCAAGAACGGCAAGCCTTGCTCGACGCGCGGGCGGATGACTTCGAGCAGCGCCTCGTCCAGCTCCTTGATGCCGTGGCGCGGGTCGCACAGCATCACCACGCCCGACAGGTTCTCGCGCGTGACCAGGTAGTTGGCCATCACGCGCTGCCAGCGCTGCTTGTCGGCCAGCGGCACGGCCGCGTAGCCGTAGCCGGGCAAATCGGCCAGCACGGCGTCGGTGCTGCCCTGGCGGCCGAGCGCGAACAGGTTGATGTGCTGCGTGCGGCCGGGTTTTTTCGACGCAAAGGCCAGCTGGTTCTGTTGCGTCAGCGTGTTGATGGCGGTTGACTTGCCGGCGTTGGAGCGGCCGACGAAGGCGATCTCGGGCACGTCGAGCGCCGGCAACTGGTTGAGCTGCGCGGCGGTGGTCAGAAAGCGCGCGGTGTGCAGCCAGCCCAGCGCGGCGCGCCCGGCGTCGGAGGCGGGTGTGCTGGCGTTCGGGCGGGGCGGGCGAGGGCTGGAGTCGGGCATGTCGGCGGTGGCCCGGCCGGATGCGCGGGAATCGCGTGGGAGCACGGGTGGGCCATTGTAGAATCGTGAGCTTTAGCGCCCCACGATTCCCATCTCTCCATAAGACGTCTGCCCATGAAGTCGCTTGCCGCCCTCCTGACCGCATCGCTGCTCAGCGTGCACGCCTTTGCCGCCGATGCGCCGGCAGCCCCCAAGGTCGATCTGGCCAAGGGAGCGGCGAGCTACGCCGCCGTGTGCGTGGCCTGCCATGCGGCCGACGGCAACTCCACGGTGCCGCTGCAGCCCAAGCTGGCGCAGCAGCACCCCGAGTACACCTTCAAGCAACTGCTCGAGTTCAAGAGCGGCGCCCGCAAGGATCCGATCATGCAAGGCTTTGCCGCCACGCTGAGCGAAGCCGACGCGCGCAACATCGCGTGGTGGCTGGCGTCGCAAAAGGCCAAGCCCGGTTTCGCCAAGGAGAAAGACCTGGTGATGACCGGCGAGCGCATCTTCCGCGGCGGCATTCCCGATCGCCACATTCCCGCCTGCGCGGGCTGCCACAGCCCCAACGGCGCCGGCATTCCGGCGCAATACCCGCGCCTGTCGGGCCAGCATGCCGACTACACGGTCAAGCAGATGGTGGCCTTCCGCGACGGAACGCGCGCCAACAACGCCGTGATGCAGGGCGTGGCCGCCAAGATGAACGACCGTGAGATCAAGGCGGTGTCCGACTACATTGCCGGCCTGCGCTGAGCGCGGACCGGGCTTCGTCGCCTCGTCAGCCGCGCCCGGCTTGCCGGCGCGGCTTTTGTTTTTTGGGCACCGGACGTGACCCAGGTCAAGAAAAAAGACGATCCAGTGAACCTGCACCCGACGCGCGCGCTCCAATGACGTTCGCCTCCATGCGCCCAGGCGCCCCGATGTTTCAAGACCGCGCATGACCGCCACCGACAGCACCCAAGGTTACGCCCCCCGACGCGGCTCTGAAGCCTGGCGCCGCAGCGTCGAGCTGCTGTCGTCGATGCGCTTTGCCATCGCGCTGCTCACCGTCATCTGCATCGCCTCGGTCATCGGCACCGTCATCAAGCAGCACGAACCGGCGGTCAACTACACCAACCAGTTCGGGCCGTTCTGGGCCGAGCTGTTTCTGGCCGTCAAGCTCAACGCCGTCTACAGCGCCTGGTGGTTTTTGCTGATCCTGGCGTTTCTGGTCATCAGCACGTCGCTGTGCATCGCGCGCAATGCGCCCAAGTTCATCGCCGACATGCGCACCTACAAGGAGAACATCCGCGAAGGCAGCCTGAAGGCGTTCCACCACAAGGCCCAGGGCGATTTGCCGCAGGCACCGGCCGCCGAGGCACAGCGCATCGGCCAGCTGCTGGCCACCGGCGGCTGGAAGGTGCGGCTGCAAGAGCGCGACACGCCCGCCGGCAAGGGCTGGATGGTCGCCGCCAAGGCCGGCACCGCCAACAAGATCGGCTACATCGCCGCGCACAGTGCCATCGTGCTGATCTGCCTGGGCGGGCTGTTCGACGGCGATTTGTTCGTGCGCGCGCTGACCTGGGTCGGCGGCAAGACGGTGTATTCGGGCGGCGGCCTGGTGTCCGACGTCAAGCCAGAGCACCGACTGCCGGCCAGCAACCCCACTTTTCGCGGCAACCTGGTGGTGTCGGAAGGCACGGCCTCCAGCACCGCCATCCTGGCGCAGTCCGACGGCATCCTGCTGCAAGAGCTGCCCTTCGCGGTCGAGCTGAAGAAGTTCATCGTCGAGTACTACTCGACCGGCATGCCCAAGCTGTTTGCCAGCGATATCGTGATCCACGATCTGGAAACCGGCGCCAAGCAGGATGCGCGCGTCGAGGTCAACCACCCGGCCTCGTTCAAGGGCATCAACATCTACCAGAGCAGCTTTGACGACGGTGGCTCCAGCGTCAAGCTGCGCGCGGTGCCGATGAACGGCCACGCCCAGCCGTTCGAGATCGACGGCACCATCGGCGGCGCTTCGCAAATCACCAACGGCGACGACAAGCTGACGCTGGAATAGACCGCGCTGCGCGTCATCAACGTCGAGAACCTGAGCGACGACCGGCCGGGCGCCGCATCGGGCGCCGACGTGCGCAAGGTCGATCTGGGCCACGCGCTCACGCAGCGGCTGGGCGCGGCCGACAAGACGGTGACGCAGCGCCAGTTGCGCAACGTCGGCCCCAGCATCACCTACAAGCTGCGCGACGCGGCGGGCCAGGCGCGCGAATTCCACAACTACATGCTGCCCGTGGACACCGGCGACGGCGCCGCGGTCTTCCTGCTGGGCGTGCGCAACACGCCGGCCGAGCAATTCCGCTACCTGCGCGTGCCGGCGGACGATGAAGGCAACATCGACGGCTTTGTGCGGCTGCGCGCGGCGCTCCAGGATGCGGCCCAACGCGAGCGCGCGGTGCGCCGCTATGTGGCCAAGGCCGTCGATCCGGCGCGGCCGGAGCTGGGTGATCAACTGGCCGCGTCGGCCGCGCGTGCGCTGGGTCTGTTTGCCGGCGCCGAAGAGGTCAAGGGCCAGCGCGCGTCGGGCCTGCAGGCGATCTCCGACTTCATGGAAGCCGCCGTGCCCGAAGCCGAACGCGAGCGCGCCGCCGAGGTGCTGCTGCGCATCTTGAACGGCAGCTTGTACGAGCTGAACGCGCTGGCACGCGAAGGCGCGGGCCTGAAGCCCTTGCCTGAAAGCGAAGCCACCCAGCGCTACATGACGCAGGCCGTGCTGGCGCTGTCGGATGCGCCGCTGTACCCGGCGCCGATGGCCTTCGAGCTGAAGGACTTCAAGCAGGTGCAAGCCAGCGTGTTCCAGGTCGCGCGTGCACCCGGCCAGAATGTGGTCTATCTGGGCTGCCTGTTGCTGATCCTGGGTGTTTTTGCGATGCTGTACATCCGCGAGCGGCGCCTGTGGGTGTGGCTGGCGCCGGCCGGCGCCGATGGCAGCCGCGCCACCATGGCGCTGTCGTCCAACCGCAAGCTGATGGACACCGACCGCGAGTTCGACCACCTGCGCCAGAAACTGCTGCACGAGCAGCCTGAAGGAGCCAAGGCATGAACACCACCACTGCCCCCGCCAACCAAGGCGCCACGCTGACGCTGGGCGACAGTTTTCTCGCGCGCCGCACTTGGGGCGACTGGCTGTTCGCGCTGCTGGTGGTGGTGGGCGCGGTGTTCGCGTTCCAGAAGTACCACGCGGCGATGGATGTGTACGAAAAGGGCATCCTGGTCGGCACCGTGCCCGTAATGATCTGGCTCGGCTGGTTCTGGCGACCGCTGCGCACGCTGATGCTGGTGGTGGCGGGGCTGTCGCTGCTGGCGATCTGGCTGTACGGCGGCGGCGATCTGCGGCGCGCCGACTCGGTGTTTTTGCTCAAGTACTTTTTGTCCAGCCAGTCGGCCATCCTGTGGATGAGCATGCTGTTCTTCATGAGCACGGCCTTCTACTGGGGCGGCATGTTCATCCGCGGCCAGCAGGATGCGCTGGAAGGCCTGGGCAGCAAGATTGCCTGGGTGGCGGTGGGCCTGGCGCTCATCGGCACCATGGTGCGCTGGTACGAAAGCCACCAGATCGGCCCCGACATTGGCCACAT
>JAGOVZ010000025.1 GCA_018060485.1 Ottowia sp.
GCGGACGAGGAATCGAGCCTGAAGGTCTCGAAGGTGCTGCCGGAGTTCATGGTCAAGCACGTCAACCGCTTCTTCAAGCGCTACGTGTACCTGTACCTGCTGCGCGATTTCAACATCGGCAGCCTGTACAGCCTGCTCGGCGTGGTGCTGTGCGGGCTGGGCGTGGTGTTTGGCGGCTGGGCCTGGCTGCGCAGCCTGACGACGGGGCAACCGGCGACCAGCGGCACCGTCATGCTGGCGGCGTTGCCGCTGATCATCGGCATTCAGTTTCTGATCGCATTCTTGCACCACGATGTCGAGCGCGTGCCGTCGCAGCCGCTCAGCGAGGACCTGACCGACGACCCCGAGGAGACGCCCGCTGCGCGCGCTGGTTGAACGCCCGGCAGGCGCGTGGTCGAAGGTCGTCGGCTTGTTTACCGACATCGACGACACGCTGACCACCGAGGGCGCGATCACGCCCGATGCGTTGCAGGCACTGGCCGATTTGCGCGACGCCGGCTTGCCGGTGATCGCCGTCACCGGTCGGCCCGTCGGCTGGAGCGTACCGTTTGCGCTGGCCTGGCCCCTGCGCGCCATCGTGGCCGAGAACGGCGCGGTAGCGCTGATTTCAGGCGACATTGATCAAATCGGCTGCCAGCGCTTTCCTGATCAGCGCGCGCAGCTATCAAAAATATATCAGCAGGATGCCGCCACGCGTGCGCGCAACTTTGAGCAGCTGCAGCGCGCCGCGGCCCGCGTGCTGCGCGAAGTGCCGGGCAGCGCGCTGGCGCAGGATTCGCCGGGGCGCGAAACCGACATCGCCATTGACCACAGCGAGTTCAGTCGTCTTGACGAAGCGCAGATCGCCCAGGCCGTCGCCGTGATGCAGGCCGAAGGCCTGCACGCCACCGTCAGCAGCATCCACATCAACGGCTGGATCGGCACGCACGACAAGTGGCAGGGCGCGTGCTGGATCGCGCGCGAGTTGCTGGATCGCGATCTGCCGGCCGAAGCCGAGCGCTGGGTCTACGTCGGCGATTCGACCAACGACCAGGTGATGTTCGAGCACCTGCCGCAAAGCGTGGGCGTGGCCAACATCCGCCGCTTTGAATCCAAGCTGAAGTATCTGCCGCGCTACATCACGCGCGGCGAGCGCGGCGCCGGTTTTGCCGAGGTGGCGCGCGCGCTGCTGGCCGACCGCACCTGATACGCGCTCAAGAGCCTTTGGCCAGCCCCAGCTTCTCGATCAGTGCCTTCTCGCGCGTGAAGGTGTCTTGCGCAAACTTCTTGTACTGCGCCGAGTTCATGTAGATCGGCACCATGTCGTAGCGCTTGAGTGCGTCAAGGTAGGCCGGCTGCTCCATCGCCGTCTTGAAGGCGTCGTGCAGGCGCTTGACCACGGCGGGCGGCGTGTCGCGCGGCGCGCCGATGCCGAAAGGCGAGTTCTGCACGATGTCGTAGCCCAGTTCCTTCAGCGTCGGCGCGTCGGGAAACTTGTCGAGCCGCTTGTCGCCCCAGGTGTTGAGCACACGCAGCTTGCCGGCCTCGACCTGCGGCGCGAAGCCGGTCGAATCGCTGGCCGCCATGATGTGGCCGCCCAGCACCGCCTGCATCAAATCGGCGCTGCCCTTGTAGGGCACATGCGTCAGCTGCAGGCCGGCCTTTTGCGCCACCAGCTCCATCGTCAGGTGCGGGCTGGTCATGGTGCCGGTGGAGCCGTAGGTGAGCTTGCCGGGGTTGGCCTTGGCCCAGGCGACGAAATGGGTCCAGCTCTTGATCGGTGAATCGGTCGGCACCACGACGCCGAACGCGTAGCCCGTCACGTTGAGCACGTAGTTGATGTCCTTCACCGGATCCCAGTTGATCTTGGTGGTGTAGGGCAGGCGAAACACGCCGAGCGGAATCTGTGCCAGCGTGTAGCCGTCGGCCGGCGCGGTCTGCAGCGCCTGCGCCGGCAGCGTGCCGCCGGCGCCCGGCTTGTTCTCGACCACCACAGGCTGGCCCAGCGCCTTGCTGGCGCCATCGGCCAGCGCGCGCATGGTGATGTCGGTCGGCCCGCCTGCGGGGAAGGCGATGACCAGCTTGATCGGCTTGGTGGGAAAGGTCTGCGCCAGTGCAGGCCCCGCAAGCGTGACGGCGGTGCACAGGGCGATGAGGGTACGGCGATGCATGCGGCGGGCTCCTGAAGAAAGTTCTTCGACGATTCAACCCGATTTGACCGGCCCGCGCATCAAGGAAAGCCCGCAGCTGGGTCACCGGGGCGACGAAGGCGCGCCAAGGCGTGGCCAGCAGCTACTTGATTCGCGCCACCGCGACTGTCACGCCACCGGCGCGCTGCAACACCCTGGCCAGCGCCACGCCGGTGTGCGTTCCGGCGCGCACCACATCTTCGGGCGTTCCGGCGGCCACCAACTGGCCTCCGCCATCGCCGCCTTCGGGGCCCAGGTCGATGATCCAGTCGGCCTCGGCGATCAGGTCGAGGTCGTGCTCGATCACCAGCACGCTGTGGCCGCCGTTCACCAGGCGGTGCAGTACGTGGATCAGCTTTTCGACGTCCTGCATGTGCAGGCCCACTGTGGGTTCGTCCAGCACGTAAAGCGTGTGCGGCGCCTTCTGGCCGCGGCGGCCCACGTCGTCCCGCACCTTGCTAAGTTCGGTGACAAGCTTGATGCGCTGCGCCTCACCACCGCTCAGCGTTGGACTGGGCTGGCCGAGCGTGAGGTAGCCGAGGCCCACGTCCTTCAGGAGTTGCAGTGGGTGCGCGATGGCGGGCATCGACGCAAAGAAATCCACCGCTTCATCGACTTCCATCTGCAGCACATCTCCGATGCTTTTGCCGCGCCATGTCACAGCCAGCGTCTCGGGGTTGAAGCGCGCGCCGTGGCAGACCTCGCACGGCACCTTCACGTCGGGCAGAAAGCTCATGCCGATGGTGCGCACGCCCTGGCCTTCGCACGCCGGGCAGCGGCCTTCGCCGGTGTTGAAGCTGAAACGCCCTGGGCCATAGCCTCGCGCCTTGGCTTCCAGCGTGTCGGCAAACAGCTTGCGCACGGTGTCCCAAAAGCCGATGTAGGTGGCGGGGCAGGAGCGCGGCGTCTTGCCGATGGGGGTCTGGTCGACTTCGAGTACGCGGTCGACCGATTCAAACCCGCGCAGACCGGTGCAGCCAATCAGCGGCGGCGCCTTGCCCGCGTCCATGGCGTCGCGCCCGGCCTTGGTGGCGCGCTGGCCGACCCACGCGGCCACATTGGCCAGCAGCACATCGCGCGCCAGCGTTGACTTGCCCGAGCCGCTGACGCCCGTGACGGCGACCAGGCGCTGCAGCGGCACCGCCACATCGACCTGCTTGAGGTTGTGCAGTTGCGCGCCCAGCAGATGCAGCCATCGTGGTGTGGCTTCGGACGCAGAAGCACTATTTCTGCCCCCAGCGCCCATCCCGTCTGCGCGAGCAGCTTCTGATTCAATAGCACGGCGCGCCTGCATCGGGTGCCGCATCGCTTCACGCAGATAGCGGCCGGTGGCCGAATCTTCCGCCGCTTCCAGATCAGCCGCCGTGCCTTCGGCCACCAGCCGGCCACCGCGCACGCCCGCGCCGGGGCCGATGTCGATCAGGTGCTCGGCGCGGCGGATGGTGTCTTCGTCATGCTCCACCACCACCAGCGTGTTGCCCTTGCTGGAGAGCGTGTGCAGCGCGTCGAGCAATATCTGGTTGTCGCGCGCGTGCAGGCCGATGGTCGGCTCATCGAGCACGTAGCACACGCCTTGCAGGTTGCTGCCCAGTTGCGCCGCCAGGCGAATGCGCTGCGCCTCGCCGCCGCTCAGCGTCGGCGCGCCGCGATCCAGCGTGAGGTAGCCCAGGCCGACTTGTGCGAGGAAGTCGAGGCGGCTCTTGATCTCGGGGATCAGATCGCGGGCGATGTCGGCGTCGCGGCCTTCTAGCTTCAGGTCCTCGAACCACGTCCGCAGATCGTGCACCGATAAGCGCGCCAAATCGGTAATGGCGATGCCGTCCATCGCGCCGGCTTCCAGCAGCACAGCGCGTGCGACGGGGTTCAAACGCGTTCCCTGGCACGTCGGGCACACCACGTCGCCCACGTCCTCCACCTCGGGCTCATCAAACGTCTGCTCGCGCCCCTTCTGGTCGTCGGCCAGCACCGAATCATCGAGCGCCTTGCGCTGCTCGCGCGTGAGCTTGACACCCGTGCCGACGCAGTCGGGGCACCAGCCGTGCTTGCTGTTGTACGAGAACAGGCGCGGATCGAGTTCAGCGTACGACGTCGCACACACGGGGCACGCGCGCTTGGTCGAGAACACCTCCACCTGCCCGATGCGTGCCGTCGATTGCCCCGTCTCCATCGCGTTGCGCAGTCCGGCCAGATCGTGCAGCACATGCACCACGCCCTTGCCATGCTCCAGCGCGCGCGTGAGCGATTCGCGCAACTGCGCCTCGTTGCCGGGCGTGACGGGCAGGCTCATCACGGGCAGCTCGATGGTGTGTTCCTTGAAGCGGTCGATGCGCGGGAAGTTCGTGGTCGGCAAGAACTCGCCATCGACCCGCAGATGCGTGAAGCCGCGCGGGCGCGCCCAGTCGGCCAGCTCGGTGTACACGCCCTTGCGGCCGACGACCAGCGGCGCCAGCAGACCAATCGTCTGGCCGCGATAGCGCGTCATGATCTGCGCGGCAATGCGCTCGGGCGTCTGCGGCTGCACGGCGGCGCCGTCGTGCACGCAGTGCTGCACGCCCAGCTTGACGTAGAGCAGGCGCAGAAAGTGCCACACCTCGGTCGTCGTGCCCACGGTGGATTTGCGCCCGCCGCGCGACAGGCGCTGCTCGATGGCCACCGTCGGCGGGATGCCGTACACCGCATCGACCTCGGGCCGACCCGCCGGCTGCACGATGCTGCGCGCGTAGGCGTTGAGCGATTCGAGATAACGCCGCTGGCCTTCGTTGAACAGGATGTCGAACGCCAGCGTGGATTTGCCCGAGCCGCTGACGCCGGTGATGACGTTGAACTTGCCGCGTGGGATGTCGACGCTCAGGTTCTTGAGGTTGTGCTCGCGCGCGTGCACGATTTCAATGCTGTTTTGAGCCTCCTGTGCAGGTGTATCCAGCGCTAGCAGCTCTGTTTTGTATAGCGACCTGGGTTCTTCGGCAGACACACCCACCGCGGCGCCGATGGCCTGCGCGTAGGCCCGCAGCGCAGCGCCGGTGTGCGATGTGGTGTGTTGCATCACCTCGTCCGGCGTGCCTTCGGCCACCACCTGGCCGCCGGCTTCGCCGCCTTCCGGGCCGAGGTCGATCAGCCAATCCGCCGCGCGCATCACGTCCAGGTTGTGCTCGATGACGATCAGCGAGTGCCCCGCGTCCAGCAGCTTGCGGAAGGCGCGCATCAGCTTGGCGATGTCGTCGAAGTGCAGGCCGGTGGTCGGTTCGTCGAACAGGAACAGCGTGCCCTTGCGCGCGGCCGGCTGTCGGCTGGCCGTCGCGCTTTGGGCGGCGTCGGCCAGAAAGCCGGCCAGCTTCAGGCGCTGCGCTTCGCCGCCGCTGAGCGTCGGTACGGGCTGGCCCAGCTTGACGTAATCGAGCCCCACGTCGACGATGGGTTGCAGCGCGCGGATCACCTCGCGGTCTTGGGCGAACAAGTGGGCGGCTTCGGCGACGGTCAGGTCGAGGACGTCGGCGACGTTCAAGAGTCGCTTGCGGTGGGCCGGCAAATTGGGGTCAGAGTCCAATTTCCCATCGACGGCCTGAGCCAGTCGATCAGCAGCGTCCTGGAAATTGGAATCCGACCCCAATTTACCTACGGGGCGCTGGAGGGTGACTTCGAGAATTTCCGGCCGATAGCGCTTGCCGTCGCAGTCGGGGCAGCGCAGGTAGATGTCGGACAGAAACTGCATCTCGACGTGCTCGAAGCCCGAGCCGCCGCAGGTTGGGCAGCGGCCGTCGCCCGAGTTGAAGCTGAACTTGGCCGCCGTGTAGCCGCGCTGTTTGGCCAGCGGCGCCTGCGCGAACAGCGCGCGGATCGCGTCCCACGCGCCAACGTAGCTGGCCGGGTTGGAGCGCGCCGTCTTGCCGATGGGCGACTGGTCGACAAACACCACGTCGCTCAAATGATCGGCGCCCAGCAAGCGCTCGTGTGCGCCGGGCGATTCGGTCGCCTTGCCGAAGTGGCGCAGCAGCGCGGGCGACAGCACGTCTTGCACCAGCGTCGATTTGCCCGAGCCGCTGACGCCCGTGACGACCACCAGCCGCTGCAGCGGGAAATCGACCGTGACCTGCTTCAGGTTGTGCTCGGTCGCGCCTTCCAGGATCAGGCGCGGCGTGTGGTCTGCAACCGGCCGCGCGTAGCCCAGACCGATGTGGCGCCGCCCGCCCAGGTAGGCGCCGGTCAGCGTGTCGGCGGCGCGCAGTTCGTCCGGCGTGCCATCGAACACGATGCGCCCGCCGGCCGCGCCGGGGCCGGGGCCGAAGTCGAGCACGCGGTCGGCCGCCAGCATGACGGCGGGGTCGTGCTCGACCACCACCAGCGTGTTGCCGGCGGATTTCAGCCGCTGCATGGCTTCGGTGATGCGGTTCATGTCGCGCGGGTGCAGGCCGATGCTGGGCTCGTCGAGCACGAACAGCGTGTTGACGAGCGACGTGCCGAGCGCGGTGGTCAGGTTGATGCGCTGCACCTCGCCGCCGGAGAGCGTGCGGCTTTGACGATCGAGCGTGAGGTAGCCGATGCCGACGTCGCACAGGTACTTGATGCGGGTGGTGATTTCTTCCAGGATCAATGCCAGCGCCTTGGCGTCCGCCGAATCGGCATCAAAAACGCCGCCAGCGCTTGATGGATAAGCGCCAGCAGCTTCTGTTTTGGTAGCAATCTGATCGCCCAGTCGATCAAAGAAGATGCGCAGCCGGTCAATCGGCAGCAGCATCAAGTCGTGCAGGCACAGCCCAGGCAGTGCTTCAAGCTGCTCACGCGACCACGCCACCCCGACGGGCATGAAGCGCTTCGACGGCTCCAGCACCGCATCGGCATCGGCCTGGCTGCCCACGCGCCACAGCAGCGGCTCCGTCTTGAGTCGCGCGCCGCCGCAGTCGGGGCACGGCGTGTAGCTGCGGTACTTGGACAGCAGCACGCGGATGTGCATCTTGTAGGCCTTGCTCTCCAGGTACTTGAAGAAGCGCGCGATGCCATACCACTGCTTGCCCCAGTTGCCTTCCTTGTAGTTGGGCGTGCCGTCGATCACCCAGGCTTTTTGTTCGGGCGTGAGCTTGTTCCACGCCGTGTCGCGCGGGATGCCGGCGGCTTCGGCGTGGCGCATCAAGTCGTCCTGGGCTTCTTTCCACGCCGGCGTCTGGATCGGCTTGATGGCGCCGGCGCGCAGCGTCAGGCGCTCGTCGGGAATCACCAAGCCCCAATCGACGCCGATCACGCGTCCAAAGCCGCGGCAGGTGTCGCACGCGCCGACCGCCGAGTTGAACGAGAACATCGACGGAATCGGGTCGCTGTAGCGCCGGTTGCTTTCGGGGCAATGCAGGCCGGTGGAGAACTTCCACAGCACCGGCGCGGTCACCGACTTCAAAGCCAAATCACCCTCTGGCGCTTGTCCATCAAGCGCGGTCAGCTCTTGATTTGGGAGCGCATAGACCATCATGCGGCCAGCGCCGCGCTTGAGCGCGACCTCGATCGCCTCGATCACGCGGGCACGCTCGGCGCTGCCGATGCGAAAGCGGTCGGCCACCACGTCCAGAGTCTTTTTACCCTCGCTCTCGCGCTCGGCCTGCACGCGCGTGAAGCCGCTGGCGGACAGCCATTGCTGAACTTCTTCTGTCGTCGCGCTGGCGGGCAGTTCAACGGCGAAGGTCACGACCAGGCGCGGATCTTCCGACTCCAGCGCACGCCGCTGCATCTCCGCATAAATGCTGTCGGCGTTGTCGTGCCGCACCGGCAGCGCGGTGTCTGCATCGAACAACTGCCCCGCGCGCGCAAGCAGCAGCTTCAGGTGGTCGTTCAGCTCCGTCATCGTGCCGACGGTGGAGCGCGACGAGCGCACCGGATTGGTCTGGTCGATGGCAATCGCCGGCGGCACGCCTTCGACCTTGTCCACGGCGGGCTTGTCCATGCGGTCGAGAAACTGCCGCGCGTAGGCGCTGAAGGTTTCGACGTAGCGGCGCTGGCCTTCGGCAAACAGCGTGTCGAACACCAGGCTCGACTTGCCCGAGCCGCTGGGCCCGGTGACCACGGTCAACTCGCCGGTGCGAATGTCGAGGTCGAGGTTCTTGAGGTTGTGCTGGCGGGCACCGCGAATGCGGATCAGGGGAGACGACATGCCAAGGGGCCCAGGACGGGAGATGGGGCGAAAATTCTATGCGCCTGGCGTGGCCAGCGCGGCGGGCCATGAAAAAAGCCCGCACAAGGCGGGCTTTGGGGTGGGCGTTGACGAGAAGCCGTCAGGCCTTGGTCGTCAACGCCGGCTGGGACGCTGGCGGCTGCAGCGCGCCATGCTTTTCTCCGGTCAGGTCGATGTCACCGCCCTTGGACAGCACGTAGACCGCGATGGCCGCAAAGATGATGAAACCAATGACGATTTTCCACATGGCGTTTGGCTCCCATCAATCCGTGGCGTAGATGTCCACGTCCTTGGTTTCCTTCACGAACAGCACGCCAATGATGAAGGTGATGGCGGCGATCACGATGGGATACCACAAGCCGTAGTACATGTTGCCGTTGGCGGCCACCATGGCGAACGAGATGGTGGGCAGCATGCCGCCGAACCAGCCGTTGCCGATGTGATAAGGCAGCGACATGGAGGTGTAGCGGATGCGTGTGGGGAACATCTCGACCAGCGCGGCGGCAATCGGCCCGTACACCATGGTGACGTAGATCACCAGCACCGTCAGGATGGCGACGATCAGCGGCTTGTTCATCTTGGCCGGATCGGCCTTGGCCGGGTAGCCAGCGGCCTTGAGCGCGTCGCTCACCTCCTTCTTGAAGGCGGCGATGGCCTTGGCGCTGGATTCATCGAATTTGCCGTTGACCACGTTGCCGGCAGGCGCGGTGATGAGCTTGTCGCCAATCTTCACGGTTGCGGGCCCGGTGCCAGCAACGTTCTCGTAGCTCACCGATTGCTGCGCGAGGAAGCGCTTGGCGATGTCGCACGAGGTGCGGAAGTCGATTTCACGCGCCACCGGGTTGCCGCCGAACGAGCACTCGGCCGGGTTGGCCGTGACCACGACCTGGTTGGCGGCCTGCGCGGCGGCCAGGTCCGGGTTGGCGGCGTTGGTGAGCGCCTTGAACAGCGGGAAGTACGTCAGCACCGCCAGCAGCAGGCCAGCCATGATGATCGGCTTGCGGCCGATCTTGTCGGACAGCGAGCCGAACACGACGAAGAACGGCGTACCGATCAACAGCGCGATGGCGATCAGGATGTTGGCGGTCGATGCATCGACCTTGAGCACGCTCTGCAGGAAGAACAGCGCGTAGAACTGACCCGTGTACCACACCACCGCCTGGCCGGCGACCAGGCCGAACAGCGCCAGCAGCACGATCTTCAGGTTCTTCCACTCGCCGAAGGACTCGGTCAGCGGCGCCTTGGAGGTCTTGCCCTCGGACTTCATCTTCTGGAACGCCGGCGATTCGTTCATCGACAGGCGAATCCACACCGAGATCGCCAGCAGCGCGATCGAGATCAGGAACGGAATGCGCCAGCCCCAGGCCTGGAACGCGTCCTCGCCGAGCACGTTGCGCGTGACCAGGATGACGATCAGCGACAGGAACAGGCCCAGCGTTGCCGTGGTCTGGATCCACGACGTGTACGCACCGCGCTTGCCGTGCGGCGCGTGCTCGGCCACGTAGGTGGCGGCGCCGCCGTATTCACCGCCCAGCGCCAGACCCTGCAGCATGCGCAGCACGATCAGGATCACCGGGGCCGCAACGCCGATCGAGGCGTAGTTGGGCAGCAGGCCGACGACGAAGGTCGACAGGCCCATGATCAGGATGGTGACCAGGAAGGTGTACTTGCGTCCGATCATGTCGCCCAGGCGGCCGAAGAACAGCGCGCCGAACGGCCGCACGATGAAGCCGGCGGCAAACGCGAACAGGGCGAAGATGAAGGCCGACGTGGGGTCGAGGCCGGCGAAGAACTGCTTGGCAATGATGGCTGCCAGCGAACCGTAGAGATAGAAGTCATACCACTCGAACACGGTGCCGAGTGATGAGGCGAAGATGACTTTCTTCTCCTCCGCCGTCATGGGGCGGTTGGCCGCCGCGGATGTCGCTGTTGCCATGCACTGGTCTCCTCAAGGTGTTGAAAAAATCGCCCGCGAAAAGCAAGCAAATGTGTAGGGAAGCGTTGATTTGTGTCGATCCGACTGACGGCTTTCTGACAAGGCGGGCGCGTGCGGCAGCGCCTGGCTGATCGGAAACTGACAGCCTCAGGGGCAACCCTGATGCTATTTTTTTTGATGTGAAATTTGACGCGGGTCAAACCGCGCGCCGGCCGTCGGTGCGCCGCCGCGGGCTCCGTGAAAACCCGAGAAAAAACTTGTTTCCTATTTGCACATGACCCTACTACCAACGTAAGCACGTGGTCAGTGCCTCTGCCCAGAATCGCGCCGATATCGCCCTTGGCGCACAACGAAACCCCAACCCTGGAGGAGACAAGCATGACCGACCCCATGGTCGAGCGCATACAGCGCAACCCCAAGTACCAGCAGCTGAAAAGCACGCGCGGCCGCTACGGCTGGACGCTGACGATCCTGATGCTGATCGTCTATTACGGCTACATCGCGCTGATCGCGTTCGACAAGGAGTTTCTCGCCAAGCCCATCGGCGCAGGCGTGACCACCATCGGCATTCCCATCGGCATGGCGGTCATCGTGTTCTCGATCGCCATCACCGGGCTGTACGTGCGCCGCGCCAACAGCGAGTTCGATGCGCTGACGCGCGAGATCATCGAAGAGGCCACCCAATGAGCCGCACCCGCCTACCCCTTGTCGCGGCGCTGCTGGCGCTGGCCGCTGGTGCCGTGCACGCAGCCGGCGGCGACGTCGGCGAAGCCGCCAAGCAGGCGACCAACTGGATCGCCATCATCATGTTCACCGTCTTCGTGGTGGCCACGCTGGGCATCACCAAGTGGGCGGCCGGGCGCACCAAGTCGGCGGCCGACTTCTACACCGCCGGCGGCGGCATCACCGGCTTTCAGAACGGGCTGGCCATCGCGGGCGACTACATGTCGGCGGCGTCCTTCCTCGGCATCTCGGCGGCCGTCATGGCCAGCGGTTACGACGGCCTGATCTATTCCATCGGCTTTCTGGTCGGCTGGCCGATCCTCACCTTCCTGCTGGCCGAGCGCCTGCGCAACCTGGGCAAGTTCACCTTTGCCGACGTGGCCGGCTACCGCTTCCAGCAGACGCCGATCCGCGCCTTTGCCGCCAGCGGCACGCTGGTGGTGGTGGCGTTCTACCTGATCGCGCAGATGGTCGGCGCCGGCCAGCTCATCAAGCTGCTGTTCGGCCTGGACTACTGGATTGCCGTGGTGCTGGTGGGCGCGCTGATGATGGTCTACGTGCTGTTCGGCGGCATGACGGCCACCACCTGGGTGCAGATCATCAAGGCGGTGCTGCTGCTGTCGGGCGTCACCTTCATGGGCTTCATGGTGCTGGCCAAGTACGGCTTCAGCCCCGAGGCGCTGTTTGCCGAAGCCGTGCGCGTGCGCAGCCAGATCGCGGCCAACGGCGGCGCCGATCCCAGCGCCGCCGCCAAGGCGGGTCTGGCCATCATGAGCCCGGGCGGCTTCATCAAGGACCCGGTGTCGGCCATCAGCTTCGGCATGGCGCTGATGTTCGGCACGCTCGGCCTGCCGCACATCCTGATGCGCTTCTTCACCGTGCCCAACGCCAAGGAAGCGCGCAAGTCGGTGTTCTGGGCCACCACCTGGATCGGCTACTTCTACATCCTGATCTTCATCATCGGCTTTGGCGCCATTACCCTGGTGCTCACAAACCCCGAGTTTGCCGACACCACCAAGGGGATCATCCACGGCGGCGCCGGCACGGCCAACATGGCGGCGGTGCTGGTGGCCAAGAGCGTGGGCGGCGACGTGTTCTACGGCTTCATCTCGGCCGTGGCCTTCGCCACCATCCTGGCGGTGGTCGCGGGCCTGACGCTGTCGGGCGCCTCGGCGGTGTCGCACGACCTGTATTCGACCGTGTTCAAGAAGGGCAAGGCCGACAGCGCCAAGGAACTGCGCGTGTCGCGCATCACCACGCTGGCGCTGGGCGTGATCGCGGTGGTGCTGGGCATCCTGTTCGAGAAGCAGAACATCGCCTTCATGGTGTCGCTGGCGTTTGCCATCGCGGCGTCGGCCAACTTCCCGGTGCTGCTGCTGTCGGTGCTGTGGAAGGATTGCACCACCAAGGGCGCGGTGATCGGCGGCTTCCTCGGCCTGATCTCGTCGGTGGCGCTGACCATCGTGTCGCCCTCGGTGTGGGAAGCCACCTTCGGCAACCCCAAGGGCTCGGCGCTGTTCCCCTATACCTCGCCGGCGCTGTTCTCCATGACCATCGGCTTCGTCGGCATCTGGCTGTTCTCGATCCTCGACAAGAGCAAGAACGCCGCCGCCGAGCGGGCCGCCTTCCCGGCGCAGCAGGTGCGGTCCGAGACCGGGCTGGGCGCAGCGAAGGCGTCGTCGCACTGAGCACGGCGTCAGCGCAAAGAAAACCGGGCCGTGCGCCCGGTTTTTTATGCCAAATCGGCCTCCAGCGCTTGAATACCAAGCGCAAGGAGCTATTTTTTATGTAGCATTTCGGTCGCCGCCTGGCCGCGCAGCGCCCGCAGCTTGACGAAAGCCAGCGCCGCCATCACCGCATCGTTCAGCGCGTCGTGCGCGTCGCGCGTGGGCAGGCCGAGCGCGTCCATGATCGTGGCAAAGCGCAGGTCGATCTCGGTGTTCTCCTGCTGCCGGTGCGGCGGCAGTTGCTGGAACACATGGTCGTAGTACAGGGCCGACACCTCGATCTTGGGCTGCGGCAGCGTCAGCCCCAGCGTGCGCTTCAACGCGCGGTTGATCATGGCGACGTCGAACTCGAGGTAATAGCCCACCAGCGGCCGCGGCCCGATGAAATGCAGCAACTGGCGCATCGCCTCCTCGGTGCTCACGCCGGCCTTCACGTCCTGCGCGCGCAGGCGGTGCACGCGGATGCTCTCGGCAGACACATCGCCCTCGGGCCGCACCAGCAGCTCCAGCCGCTCGCTGGTCAGGATGCGCTGGCCCACGATGCGCACGGCGCCAATGGCAATGATCTCGTCGGTGCGGGTGTTCAGGCCGGTGGTTTCGCAGTCGAGCGCCACCCATTCGCCCGGCGGCGGCGCATCGAACAGAAAGCGCCATTCCGAATTCCTGAACTGGCGCCGCTGCCAGCCGCGCCGCAGCCGATCCACCCACCCGGTCATAGCGCGTTCATCTTGAAGCGATGGTGCAGTTGCGCCTTGAAGCGCTTGACGACGCCGAGCGTGTCCTTCAGCAAATCGCGCTCGAAGCTGCTCAGCGCCTTGGCGTCGACGGCGCCGCTCACCGGCTGCTGGCGGTCGAGTTCGGCCAGGCCCGCCTTGAGCTTCAGGCTCATGAAGAAGTGCAGGCTCTCGGTCAGCTCGCGCCCCATGTCGGCGCTCAAATCGCCCCGCTGCACCAGCGCCTCGATGCGCTCCACGGTGCCTGTGGCGTCAAGCCGCCCCGCCAGCGCCAGACTGCGCACGCCATGCACCAGCGGAAAAATGCCTTCCTTCTTCAGGTTCAGCCGCTCGCCCGCGTCGCCCAGCAGGCGGTTCCACCAGCCGACGCTGCCGCCAAAGGCGTCGATGGCGCTGGCAAAGCGCGCCAGCAGGGCGTCGCTGTCGGTCGCCATCTGCATCAGGCTGGCCTTGACCGCATCCAGCAGGCGCGCGTCGCCGCTCACCGCGTGCGCGTCCATGAAGATCGCCAGGTTCATCAGGCTGTCGGCCTCGGGCATGGCCAGCCAGCGGCGCGCGGTCTGCGCGAAATCGGCCGCGCTCATGCGCCAGGCGGGGTTGCTGACCATGATGCCGCCCGGGCACGGCGGGTAGCCAAAGCGCGCCAGCGCGTCTGAAAAGCGCTCACAAATACCTGGCAGATCGGCCGGCGGCGCATAGCCGTCGCGCAGCACCAGGCCGTTGTCCTGATCGGTCTTGAGCAACTGTTCGCCGCGCCCTTCACTGCCCATGACGAACAGGCAGCTGTTGGCCACCAATTCCGCTGGCGCGATGAGGTGCCAGGCGCGGTCGAACAGGCGCGCGTTCAAATCCTGCACCATGCGCGCGATCAGGCCGACGCGCGTGCCGCTGCGGAACTGGCGGCCGATCATGCCGGTGAGTTGGGCCGCTGCCTCGGCCAGCTCGTCGATGTTCTCGGCGTCGTTGATGCGCAGCGTGATCAGCATCGAATGGTTGGACAAAAAGCTGAACACGTCCAGCGCCTCCAGCACGCCGTGGATACGTTCGCCATCGGCCACCACCACGCGGTGGATGTGGTGGCGCAGCATGATGGCCAGCGCATCGCCCACCTGGTCGCCGGGCCGAACGGTGATGAGCGAATAGTTGCTCAGCTCGCCGACCGGAATCTGATCCAGCGGCCGTCCCGACAAAATGGCGCGCTGCAGCGCGTTGGTGGTGAAGATGCCCAGGCGCGGCGGCTGCTGGCGGCCGTCCTGCACCAGCACGTTGGTGGTGCGCTCTTGCTGGAACAGGCGCACCACGGACACCACGTCGGTGCCGGCATCGACCACATGCGCCGGCCGCACAAAGGCCTGATCGACGCGCGCCATGTTGAGCGCCTGCAGCTCGTTGCCGCTTTGGCGCTGGCCGGCGGCGCTGAGCTTGGCGCCCAGGTCAGAGAACAGCAGCGCGCCAAAGGTGGCGTTGGCGGCAATCAGCTCCTGCACCGTCTGACGCGCCAGCGCGTAGGCCACCACCTCTTCGGCGGCGACGAAGCGGCTGCTGGCCTTGCCCGCCACCAGGCCGCGACCGTCGAAGCAGTCGTCGGGCCCGTAGGTGGCGGTCAGCTCGTCGGCGTCGAGCTGGTTGACGTAACCCTTGATGACGACGAACAGATGGGCCGGCACGGCGCCCACGTCCAGAACCACTTCGTCCGCGCGGAAATAGACCACGTCCACATGGTCGCGCACCAGGCGCTGCTCGTGCTGCGTCAGGCTGTCGAACGGCGAGGCGCTGAAGTTGAAGGCGTTCGGCATGTCTTGAACAAAATAGGCCACCAGCGCTTGTCCATCAAGCGCAAGCAGCTATCAAATTAAAAGTACGCCGGCACCCGCCGCGCCCCTGTATTCAGCGCCGCACGCCTTGCGCCACGCTTGCGGCGCAGGCCCAGACTTCGTCCACGCGGGTGTCGCCTTCGAGCTGCGCGCGCAGCAAGGGCAGCGCGTCGAAGCCCCAGAACACGCGGCCATCGACGGCGAAGGTGGGCACGCCGAACACGTCGGCCGCCAAGGCCGCATCGGTGGCGGCGCGCAAATCGTGCTTCACGGCGTCGCTCGCCGGGTCGCGCGCTGGCGCCAGTTGCGCCGTCAGCGCCTCAAGGCGCGCCACGTCATCGGCCGGCGCACCGCCTTGCCACACGTGGCGGAAGATGGTCTCGCACACATAGCGGTTCGGCGTGCCTTGTCGCGCCGAGGCCCAAGCCAGGCGCAGCAGCGCCAGCGGGTTGAACGGGTGAGCCGCCGGCATGTCAAACGCAATGCCGTGCTCGCGCGCCTGCCACAGCACCTGGCGGTAAGTCCAATCACGCTTGGGGCCAATCTCGGCCGGGCCCAGTTGGCCGTGGTGCTTGAGCAGGCCGGCAAACAGAATCGGGCGGTAGGTGACTTCGTAGCTCAAGCCCTGCAGCGCGCGCGGCAACGCTTCAAACGCCAGGTAGGCGTAGGGCGAAATGAAGTCGAGGTAGAAGTCGATGTGTTTCATGGTGGCGCTGGAAAACAGCCGGACGCGAAGGGTGCGAAGGGTTCCCGAAGGACGCAAAAGGAAGTCAAAAAGAAACTCATGACTTAACCCTGGTCTATCGCATTGGCGTCCGCGCTTCAACAAACATTTTGACGGCTGTTTTTCGCGTCCTTCGCGAACCCTTCGCGTCCTTCGCGTAAGGCTGTTCGGCTGTTCACTCCTCCAGCACCCGCGCCCCACCGCTGCGCTGGGCGATCAGCGCCCAGACGGCGCGTTTGCCGGCGTCGTCCATATCGCGCCAGGCGCGCAATTCGTCCAGCGTGCGAAAGCAGCCTTCGCAATGGCTGCGGTCGGGTGTCATGCGGCACACGTTGATGCAGGGCGAAGGCACCGGTTTCACATCCAATTCGGCGCCAGCGCTTGCCGAATCAGCGCAGGCAGCTATGCTTTTTGAATCCTTCATGCAGTGGCCGCAACCTGCGTCACATCCGCCACCGGCGCGCCGATGAGCTTTTGCAGATCATCCGGCGTCAGCTTGAAGACGCCGTGCGGGTGGCCGGCAGCGGCCCAGATTTCAGCGAAGCGGAACAGCTCGCGATCAATCAGCGTCACCGGCGGCTCGGCATGCGCGAGCGGCGACACGCCGCCAATCGAGAAACCGGTCTTGGCCTTCACGAACTCGGCGTCGGCGCGACCCAGCTTGCCGCCGCCATCGGCGCAGACCAGCGCCTCGACCTTCTTCTCGTCCACGCGTCGGTCGCCGCTGGTGATGACCAGCACCGCCGCGTCGTCGCTCTTGCGGCGAAAGATGATGCTCTTGGCGATCTGGCCGACGGCGATGCCCAGCGCATCGGCCGCCTGCTGCGCGGTGCGCGCGGCGTCGTCGAGCATCACCGGCAGGTGCGCGTGGCCGGCCTGCTGCAAGGCGGCGGCGACGCGGCGCACGCCTTCGGGCCAGGCGGTGGTTTCAAGACTGGCCATGCTCAACCCGCCTTCGACACGCGGTCGACCATCAACAGGCTGGCGCCCATGCCCATCAGCACGCCGCCAAACACGCGGTTCTGCGCCCGGCGCGCGCGCACCGACTGCATCAGCGCGCGCAGGCGCGAGGCCAGAAAGGCGTAGCCGTGCATCACCACGCTGTCGACCGCCAGCGTGGTGACCAGCAGGATGGCCAGTTGCAACGCCAGCGGCTGTTTCGGGTTGATGAATTGCGGCAGCACGGCGACCATGAAGACGATGCCCTTGGGATTGGTGGCATTGGTCAGCGCGCCGCGCAGCAGGCGCTGGCGCACACTGAGCCCGGCCGGCTCGGACGGTGCGGCCGCATCGCTCGCGGCGCCATCCACCGGCGCGCGCCACTGCTTGACGCCCAGCCAGATCAGGTAACCCGCGCCCAGCACCTTGACCACCATAAAGGCCGTGGTCGATGCCAGCAGCAGCGCGCCCACGCCGGCGCCGGCCACCAGCAGGATGGACGCCAACCCGATTTGCAGCCCGACGATGGTGGCGGTGGTTTGCCGCACGCCGTATTGCAGGCCATGGCTCATCGACAGCACCGCGCCCGAACCGGGCGACAGCGCGATCAGCCACGCGGCCAAAAAGTAAGCCAGCCAGACATGCCAATCCATGCTGCCCCTCCGATCAACCGGCGCGCTTGGTCAGCAGCGCCTTGGCCACGCGCGAATTCGACGGGCGCTGCAGAAAGTCGCTGATGTACTGACCGGCGTCGATCAGCTTGTCGAGATCAATGCCGGTGTCTAGCCCCAAGCCGTGCAGCATGTAGACCACGTCTTCGGTCGCTACGTTTCCGGTAGCGCCCTTCGCATACGGACAGCCGCCCAGCCCCGCAACCGACGTGTCGTACTGCCACACGCCCAGCTCCAGCGCGGCCAGCGTGTTGGCCAGCGCCTGGCCGTAGGTGTCGTGGAAGTGGCCGGACACATCGTCGATGGCGTAGTGCTTCAAGGTCGCCTCGATCGCAGCCTGCACCTTGCGCGGCGTGCCGACGCCAATGGTGTCGGCCACGCCGACGTGCTGCACGCCGATGCCTTTCATCAGGCCGGCGAGGTAGTCGACGCGCGACGGTGCGATGTCGCCCTCGTACGGGCAGCCCACGGTGCAGCTCATGGCGCCGCGCACGTAGATGTTCTTGGCGCGCGCGGCCTCGACCACGGGCGCAAAGCGCTCGATGCTCTCGGCAATCGAGCAGTTGATGTTCTTCTGGCTGAAGGCTTCGCTGGCGGCGCCGAAGACGACGATCTCGTCGGGCCAAGTCTCGCGCGGGCCGGCAATGGCGGCCTCGAAGCCCTTCAGGTTGGGCGTCAGCACGCTGTAGCGCACGCCGGACTGGCGCTTCACGCCGGCCATCACCTCGGCGTTGTCGCCCATCTGCGGCACCCACTTGGGGCTGACGTAGCTGGTGACCTCGATCTCTTTCAGGCCGGCGTCCTGCAGCTTGTGCACGAGCTCGATCTTGACGGCGGCGGGCACCGGCTGCTTCTCGTTTTGCAAGCCGTCGCGCGGGCCGACATCGACTATTTTTGCGCGGGTGGGCAGGGGCATGATGGGCTTTCTCTGTCGCGGAATGGGGGCACCGGTCAGTTTACCGATTTGATGGTCCGCCTGCGCGGCGCCAGCGGGCAGGCGGCGCCCGTATCATGGATTTCTCGCCACCGACTTGCGCCCCGCCATGAAGCTCGCCCTGCTGTCCGACATCCACGCCAATCGGCAGGCGCTGGACGCCTGCCTGGCCCACGCCGAAGCGGCCGGCGCCGAGCGCCATGCCTTTTTGGGCGACTTGGTGGGTTACGGCGCCGACCCGTCGTACGTGGTGCAGCGCGTGATGGCGTTTGCGGCGCGGGGCGCCATCGTCATTCAGGGCAACCACGACCTGTACGCCACCCAGCCGGTGGGCGACGGCAAAAGCCTGGGCCACGCCAGCGTGGCCTGGACGCAGCAGCAACTCAGCGAAGACGAGCGCGCCTTTCTGGCCGCGCTGCCGCTGACCGCCATCGACGGCAGCGCGCTGCTGGTGCACGCCAGCGCCGACGCGCCCGCCAGCTGGCGCTATGTCGAGAACCCGCAACTCGCCGCCCTGAGCCTGGACGCCGCCAGCCAGCCGCCGGTGGGCAACGCCGACGTGCGCTATGTGTTCGGCGGCCACGTGCATTTTCAGACGCTGTACTTTCGCGGCGGCGCCGGCAAGCTGATGCCGTTTGCGCCGACGCCGGGCGTGCCGATTCCGGTGCCGCGCCACCGGCATTGGCTGGCCACCATCGGCTCGGTCGGCCAGCCGCGCGACGGGCGCATCGAGGCCATGTACGCCATCTTCGACGAAGCGGCGCAGCAGCTGACCTTTCATCGCGTGCCCTACGACGTGCCAGCCGCTGCCGCCGCCATCCGCGCCACCCCGCTGCCCGCCTTCTT
>JAGOVZ010000154.1 GCA_018060485.1 Ottowia sp.
TCGATGTGCTGAATCTGGTCGCGCCCGACCGGCACCTTGTGCGCCTTGAACATCAGGATGTCGGCGCCCATCAGCACCGGGTACATGAACAGGCCGGCGCTGACGTCGTTGTCTGCTTCAGCCCCGGCGGCCGCGTTCTTGTCCAGCATCGCCTTGTAGGCGTGGGCGCGGTTGAGCAGGCCCTTGCCGGTGACGCAGGTCAGGAACCAGGTCAGTTCGGGGATTTCAGGGATGTCCGACTGGCGGTAGAAGGTCACGCGCTCGGGGTCGAGCCCGGCGGCCAGCCAGCTGGCGGCGATTTCCAGTGTCGAGCGCTGAATGCGCGCCGGCTCGTCGCACTTGATGAGCGCGTGGTAGTCGGCCAGAAAGTAAAAGCTTTGCACGCCCGGCTGCAGGCTGGCGCGCACCGAGGCGCGGATCGAGCCGACGTAGTTGCCAAGGTGCGGCGTGCCGGTGGTGGTGATGCCGGTGAGGACGCGGGTGGGTTCTTTTGCGGACATGACAAGCGGAAAAAGCTAGCTGAGCAGCGCCGCCAGCGGCGACAGAAGCAGGTCGAGCAAGCTGAAGGTGAGCGACATCAGCGGCAGCATCCACAGCTTGCTGATGACGCCGGCCACGATCAGGCCCATGACGATGAAAAAGCCCCACGGCTCGATGCGGCTGAACGGAATCGCCAGCCGTGGCGGCAGCAGGCTGGTAAGAATGCGCCCGCCATCCAGCGGTGGCAGCGGGAACAGGTTGAACACGAACATGATCACGTTGACCAGCACGCCAGCGCGGCACATCTCGAGGAAAAAGCGCTCTTCAACCCCCGCGCCGCGCAGCACGTACAGCAGCGCGCCCCAGCCCAGCGCCTGCACCAGGTTGGAGCCCGGCCCCGCCAGCGCCACCCAGATGCTGTCGCGCCGCGGATTGCGCAAGGCGCCGAAGTTGACCGGCACCGGCTTGGCGTAGCCGAACAGAAACGCGCCGCCGGTGGCGATGTACAGAAACAGCGGCATCGCGATGGTGCCGATCGGGTCGATGTGCTTGAGCGGGTTGAGCGTGACGCGGCCCATGAAGGCCGCCGTGCCGTCGCCGAAGTGCCGCGCCACATAACCGTGCGCCGCTTCGTGCACGGTGATGGCGAAGAGCACCGGCAGCGCGTAGATGGCGATGGTTTGAATGATGTTGGCGAAATCCATGAGGGCGGAATTGTCTCAGAGCCTGCCGCGAGGCGCGTTCGGCGGCGGTGTATTCGGTTTGAAAATGAGCTTCAGCGTTGTCACCGATGACGCGCCTGGCGGCGCATGACTTCGGCTTCGCCTTCAATGACGGCGCCGCGCGCCATGATGTCAGAGGCCAGGGTCATTCGTCATTCAAGCGCAGCGAAGTCATTTCGTCATCAAAACAGGCGCCAGTGCTTGCCAGTCAAGCGCGGGCAGCTATGGTTTTTGATGCGTCAAAGGCCCAGCGCCGCCGGATCGCCCCGCCCGCGGCGCAGCACCTCGGGCGCATCGCCGCTCAGGTCCACCACGGTGGTGGGCTCCAGCGGGCACGCACCCGAGTCGATCACGCCGGCAATCTGCTTGTCGAGGCGCTCCAGGATTTCCTCGGGGTCGTTCAACGGCTCGGTCTCGCCCGGCAGGATCAGCGTGGTGGCCAGCAGCGGCGCGCCATGCACTTCAAGCAGCGCCTGCAGCGCCGGGTGCTCGGGCACGCGCAGGCCGATGGTCTTGCGCTGCGGGTGGCTGACGCGGCGCGGCACTTCCTTGCTGGCTTCGAGGATGAAGGTGAACGGCCCCGGCGTGGCGTTCTTCAGCAGGCGGAACTGCGCGTTGTCGACGCGGGCGTAGTTGGCCAGTTCGCGCAAATCGCGGCACAGCAGCGTCAGGTGGTGCTTGTCGTCGACCTGGCGGATGCGGCGCAATTGGTCGGCGGCGGCCTTGTCGTCGAGCTGGCAGGCCAGCGCGTAGCTCGAATCGGTCGGCACGGCCAGCACGCCGCCTTGCGTGAGCAGGGCCGCGGCCTGCTTCAACAGGCGCGGCTGCGGGTTGTCGGGGTGGACGCTGAAGTGCTGGGCCATGAGGGTGAACTATAAAAACAGGAGCTGCTTGCGCTTGTTTGGCAAGCGCTGGCAGCCTAAAACGCTTGAAATCAATGCGCGCGATCAGTCAGCAGCGACCACACCGGCGTCAGGTCGGCCGGCAGCGGCGGCAGCTTGCCAAGGTCGACGTGGCTTTCATCCGGGCTGTGGAAGTCGCTGCC
The DNA here is from genome assembly GCA_018060485.1 of Ottowia sp. Taxonomy (GTDB): domain Bacteria; phylum Pseudomonadota; class Gammaproteobacteria; order Burkholderiales; family Burkholderiaceae_C; genus Ottowia. The sequence goes on from JAGOVZ010000154.1 coordinate 2,248, forward strand.
GCGCGAAGCGGCCAGGCCGAATTCGCGGGCCATGTCGGCGTAGCGCACGGCTTCGGCGGCCGTGTGGCTGCCGGTGACCACTTCCACGCCCTGGCCGCCGTGCTGCTTGAATTCAGAGAACAGCGCGTACTCCTCATTCGGCGTGAACTTGTAGCGCGCCGGGTGCGCGATGACGGCGATGCCGCCGCTTTGCGTGATCCACTTCACCGCATCGCCCAACTTGGCCCAGCGGTGCGGCACGTAGCCGGGCTTGCCTTCGGTCAGGAATTTGCGAAACACCTCGGACGTGTCGCGGCACACGCCCGAATCGACCAGAAAGCGCGCGAAATGCGTGCGCGAGATCAGGCGCGGGTTGCCGACGTACTTCAGTGCGCCTTCGTACGCGCCCTCAATGCCCACCTTGGCCAGTTGCGCGCCCATCTCGACCGCGCGCGGCCCGCGCCCGTCGCGCGTGTCGGCCAGACCTTCGGCCATGCGCGGGTCGGTGTGGTCAAAGCCCAGGCCGACGATGTGCACGGTGACATCGGCAAAGGTCACGGAAATCTCGACGCCCGTCAGGTACTTCATGCCCTGCGCGCGGGCCGCTTCGAGCGCCTGCTGCTGGCCGCCGACCTCGTCGTGATCGGTCAGCGCCCACAGATCGACCCCGTTGGCCGCCGCACGCGCCGCCAGTTGCTCGGGCGTGAGCGTGCCATCGGACGTGGTGGAGTGGCAGTGCAGGTCGGCGTTGAGGGGGAAGGTCACCGGGCCATTTTACGAAGCGCTTGATGACCGCGCTGGCGCGCGATGACTTGGCCGCTCGCGCGGCGTCAATGACGGAACGACTTTCGCCTGGTCATGGCGCGCAGCGCCGTCATCAACGGCCGCAGGCCGAGGTCATTTCGTCATCGGCGGCTGGGGCCAATCACGTTGCGGCCCGCGCAACTGCTCAAACGCCCGCGCCATCTGCAACACGCCCAGATCGTCAAACCGCTGGCCGGCAATCTGCAAGCCAATCGGCAGCACGGCGCCGGGCGTGCCGGGCGAATCCATGGTGCCGCAGTTGACCGAAATGGCCGGCTGCTCGCCCATGTTGAAGGGCACAGTGAAGCCGATGTGCTCCAGCCCGCGCAGCGGGTCGTTGGTGGGGCTGGGCCAGTCGAAGGGCGCGGGCGCGTTGGGCGAGACGGGCGAGATCACGTAATCGAACGGCTGCAGGGCCGCCTGCGTGGCCACGCGCACCGCGTGCGTGGCGCTGTAAGCGCGGAACACGTCGGCGCCCGACATGGCGCGCGCGCTGTCGGCCCAGTCGCGGATGACGGGCAGCACGCTGGCGCGCCGCTCGGCAGGCAGCGCGTCCAGATCGACCAGCGAGCGCATGCGCCAGAAGTGATCGAGCCCGGCCAGCAGCTCTTGCGTCATGAAGGGCGCCAGCGATGTCACGACGGCGCCTTGCCCTTCAAAAAGATGAGCGGCGTGCAGGGCGGCAACGCGGATCGCCGGTTCCACGGGCAGGCCGCAGCCGGCGTTCAGCAGCAGGCCGATGCGCACGCCTTTCAGGGGCTTGTCGGCCCGCCAGGCCAGCGACCAATCGATGGCCTGCGGCGGCAGCGCCATGCTGTCGCGCGCGTCGGGTTGTGCCAACACCTGCATCATCAGGGCGGCGTCGGCCACGCTGCGCGTCATGGGGCCGGCGGCGCGGCCCATGTAGGGCGGGTCGATCGGCACGCGGCCCAAGCTGGGCTTCAGGCCAACGACGCCGCACCACGCGGCCGGCAGGCGGATCGAGCCGCCGATGTCGGTGCCGATGTGCAGCGGCCCGTAGCCTGCGGCCGCTGCCGCGCCGGCGCCGGCGCTGCTGCCGCCGGGCGTGCGCGTCACATCCCACGGGTTGCGCGCCGTCTTGTGAAAGGTGGACAGGCCCGAGGACAGCATGCCGTAGTCGGGCATGGTGGTTTTGCAGACGATGACGGCGCCGGATTCGCGCAGGCGCGCGGCGGGCGGCGCGTCGGCGGCGGCCGGCGTGAGCGCGACGGCCTTGGTGCCCAGCGGCACCGGGTCGCCTTGGGTGGCGATGTTGTCCTTGATGGTGACCGGCACGCCGTCCAGCGTGCCGCAGGGCTCGCCCTTCAACCAGCGCGCTTCGGACGCGCGGGCCTGCGCCAGCGCTGCTTCGGGACGCAGCAAGTAGGTGGCGGCCAGCTGCGGCTCCCAGCGCTCGATCTGCGCCAGCACGGCCTGCGTGACCTCGACGGGCGAGAAGTCACGCGCCTTGTAGCCGGCCAGCAGCTCGTGCGCGGTGAGCTCGTGCAAGGCGGTCTTCATCATGGTGCTTCAAGTAAAAAGAGCCGCCAGCGCTTGTCTGACAAGCGCGAGCAGCTCTTGTTTTTATAGTGAGATCAAGTCCAGGACAGAGCCGCCAGATCGTTGACGAAGATCGGCATGTCCTTCCACAGCCCGTTCAGGCCACGCTTGGCAACCGTCACCCATTGCGGCTGATAGAGCCACGCCAGCACGGCATCGTCGGCCAGCATCTTTTGCGCCTCGCCCAGCAGCTTGTTGCGCTCGGCCACGTTGGGCGTGGTCTTGATCTTGTCGTACAGCGCGTTGAACTTGGGGTTGTTGTAGCCCCAGTAATAGTCGGCCTTGGTGAAGTTGGCCAGGTCGAACGGCTCGACGTGGCTGATGATGGTCAGGTCGTAATTCTTGGGGCCGCCGTAGGTGTTGGCCAGCCACTGCGCCCATTCGACGTTCTGCACCTTGGCCACGATACCGATCTTGGCCAGTTGCGCCACGATGACTTCGCCGCCCTGGCGCGCATAGGGCGGCGGCGGCAGCACCAGCGTCAGCTCCAGCGGCGTGGTGACGCCGGCTTCCTTCAGCAGCGCTTTGGCTTTTTCGATGTCGTAGGGGTTGACGCCCGTGGTGTCGATGTAGCCGGCCGCGCCCGGCACGTAGTGGCTGCCGATGGGCACGCCAAAGCCGTCGCCGGCGCCGGCAATGACGGCCTTGCGGTCGATCGCCATGCTGATGGCGCGGCGCACGCGCACGTCGTTCAGCGGCTTCCTGGCGTTGTTGATGGCCAGCACCGTCTTGGCGCGCGAGCCGCTGGTGATGGTTTGCAGCCGCGGGTTGGCCTTGAACTGCGCCGCGCCGCGCGGGGTGACGCGCACGAAGGCATCCACGTCGCCCGACAGCACGGCCGCCACCTGCGCCGCTGGATCGCTGATGAAGCGGAAGGTGGCGCGCTTGATCTTGATGGCGCCCGGATTGCGGTAGCTGGGCGAGGCCTTCAGCACGATGGACGAGCCCTTCGACCAGTTGTCGAGCACGTAGGGGCCGGTGCCGACGGGCTTGGTGGCGTTGCTGTCGGCGCTCTTGGGCTCGACCATGCTGGCCGTCGCCTGGCCCATGTAGAACAGGAAGTCGGGGTCCGGCTCCTTGTTGATGATGACCACGGTGTGGTCGTCGATGGGCCGCACGCTTTCCATGGCGGCAAAGGTGCGCTTGTCCTTGTTGGTGCTTTTCTCGCCGCCGGCACGCTCGAAGGCGTACTTCACCGTGGCAGCATTGAACGGCTCGCCGTTGCTGAACTTGACGCCGCGGCGCAGGTGGAAGGTGTAGGTCTTCAGATCGGGCGAGACTTCCCATCGCTCGGCCAGCAGCGGCGTGACGCTGCCATCGGCGTTGATCTTGGTCAGCGTCTCGAAGATGTTGTACTGCGTGACTTCGGCAATCGCCGACGCGGCGGCGGCCGTCGGGTCGAGCCCCGGCGGCTCCAGCGTCATGCCCATCACGACCGCGTCCTTGCGCGACTGCGCGAACGCGGGGGTGTGGGCCAACGCGGCCAGCGCGGGCAGGGTGAGGGCGAAGTCGCGGCGTTTCATCGTGAGGGCTCTCCGGCTGAGAAGGGTCGGACGCTGCGCATGGTAGCGCAGGCCCCTAACGCGCTAAGCCGCCTGCGGGGCGACAAGCTCGGGCACCGATTCAAGCAGCGTGCGCGTGTACTCGTGCGCCGGCTCGCGCAGCACCTG
>JAGOVZ010000026.1:0-17136 GCA_018060485.1 Ottowia sp.
CCGAAGCCTTGAGCCCCGCGCAGGCGTGGAGCCTGTACCAGCGCAACGCCCGCCACCTGGACGCCGCCGCGCTGACCCCTGCAGAGCAGCAACTGATGCAGGCGCTGCAACAGGCGTTTGCCGATGACGGCGCGCCGCCCCATTCACCCGACGGTGTTTGAGCGCCCGCACCACCAGCGCATCGCCAGCGTGCTGCAGGGGCTGGATGGCGAGCTGCTGCGCACGCACGCATGCAGCTTCGGCGGCGGCACGGCCATTGCGCTGCGCTACGGCGAACTCCGTGAATCGGTGGGCATCGACTTTTTGATGTCCGATCTGGCGCACTACCGCCAGTTGCGCTTGCTGGCCACCGGGCCGAGCGGCTTCGCGGCGCTGACGCGCGGCGGCGTGGCGCCCTGGGCCGCCGCGCAGCCGGTGCGGGCCGACCAATACGGCATTCGCGGCCAGGTGGTCGTGGTGGGCCAGCCGATCAAGCTCGAAATCGTGCTGGAGGCACGCATCGCCCTGCAGCCCGCCCGCACGGCCGACGACGTGTGCGGCGTGCCTTCGCTAACCGCGCTCGATCTGGCGGCCAGCAAGCTGCTCGCCAATGCCGACCGCTGGCTGGAAGACGTGGTGTTCAGCCGCGACGTGATTGACCTCGCCATGATGCGCCTGCGTTTGCCCTTGCTGCGCGAGGCGCTTTCAAAAGCAGAGCAAGCCTACGGCCAGGCGGTGCGGCGCGATCTGGGCCGGGCGATCGACCGGCTGGCTGAACGCACGGGCTGGCTGGAGCGCTGCATGCAGGCCATGGCGATCCGCGTGCCCAAGGCGCTGCTGTGGCAGCGCATCCGCGCGCTGCGGCGCGTGCTGTGAGTCAAAACCACCGCGCCGCCAGCGGCATCAGCACCGACGCCAGCAGCACCTGCAGGCCCAGCGCCAGCCCGGCGTAGGCGCCGGCTTCGGCATTCACCTGCAGCGAGCGCGCGGCGCCGATGCCGTGCGCGGCGGTGCCCATGGCGAAGCCGCGCGCCATCCAGCCGACGCGGTCGGTGCCCACGCCGATCATCGCAAACAGGTACTTGCCCGACAGCGCGCCGATCAGCCCCGTCAGCACCGCGAACACCGCCGCCAGCGCCGGCACGCCGCCGATCTTGTCGGCCACGCCCATGGCGACCGGCGCGGTGACCGACTTGGGCGCCAGCGAGCGCAGCACGTCGTCGGGCAAGCCAAACGCCCAGCCGAGTGCTACAGCACTGATAGCTGCTGCCGCGCCCCCCGCCAGCGCTGCGGCCACAAAACGCCCCCAATCGCGGCGCAGTTGCGCGCGCCGCTCCCACAATGGAAAGCCCAGCGCCACCACCGCGGGTCCGAGCAGAAAGTGGATGAACTGCGCGCCGGCAAAGTAGCTCGGGTACGGCACGCCGGTGGCCAGCAGCCCGGCGCCCAGCGCCAGCACCGACCACAGCACCGGGTTGGCCCAGGGCGCCTGGTCCATGGCGGCGTAAAAGCGCTGCGCCAGCAGATACACCACCAGCGTCGCCGTCAGCCCGAACAGCGGGGCGGACGACAGGTAGACCCACAACTGAACGAAGTCAGGCATCGGGCGCCTCCGCTTCGTCGGCGCGCGAGCGGATCAGCGCGCGCAGGGTGAGCGCGCTCACCGCCAGGCCGATCCAGGTCGACAGCGCGATCACCGCCAGCAGCCCGAATCCGTGTTGCCGCAGCACATCCAGGTGCGTGATGACGCCCACGCCCACCGGCACGAACAGCAGCGACAGGTGCGCCAGCAGAAAGCGCGCCACCTCGGTCACCGGCTCGCGCAGCGGGCGCCAGCCGAGCGCCGGCATCAGCAGCAGCATGCCGATCACCGGGCCGGGCAGCGGCAGGCTGAAGGCGCGCGCCAGCACTTCGCCGACCAGTTGCAGCACCAGCAGCCAGGCAAGACCTCGCAGGGCGTTCATCGGACAGGATTTTTATCAGGCATTGGACAGATGGGCGGCATCTTGCCATTCGTGGGGCGATGTGGGCAGCGCCCGCTCGGCACGGCGCAGATCGACGTGCGCCTGCAAAAAATCCAGCACGGCGCGCGTGCGGGCCGGCAAGCGGTCGGGGCGACGCAGGTAGACGGCGTGGATGGGCTCCAGCTCGCCGGTGTTGAAGGCTTCCAGCACCGGCACCAGCCGCCCGGCGGCCAGGTCGTGCCACGCGTGGTAGACCGACAAACGCGCCAGACCGGCGCCGGCGATGGCCAACTGGCGCATGACGTCGCCATCGTTCACGCGCACCACGTCGCCAATGTCGACTTCGACCCGCCGGCCATCGACCTGAAACGGCCAGGCCGGAATGGCGCGGCGGTAGTTCCAGCCGAGGCGGATGTGGGCTTGTAGTTCGTCCGGTTGCTGCGGGCAGCCGTGCGCGGCCAGGTAGGCGGGCGCGGCGACGATGGCCTGGCGCGTCTGCCCCAGCCGGCGCGCGATCAGGTCCGACGCCGGCAGCTGACCCCAGCGCACGGCGATGTCGATGCCGGCGTCGGCCAGATCGACCACTTCATCGGTAAAGCGCAAATCCAGGCTCAAGCCGGGGTACTCAGCCAGCAGGCGCGGCACCAGCGGCACCAGCAGCATGTGGCCGGTCGAGGTGCTGGCGGTGATGCGCACCGTGCCGCGCGGTTCGGCGGCGGTGGCGACCGAGCGTTCCAGCTCGTCCAGGTCGGCCAGCACGCGCTGGCCCTGCTCGTACAGGCGCCAGCCCTCGGGCTTGAGCTGCACTTTCCGCGTGCTGCGGTGCAAAAGCTGCACGCCCAGGCGCGTTTCCAGCCGTGTCATCAGCTTGCTGACGGCCGAGGGCGACACGCCCAGCTGGCGCGCCGCCGCCGACAGGTTGCCGCGTTCGGCCACCTGCACCAGCGCCTGCAGCTCGCTCAGGCGGTCGGTGCCCAGGGGAATACGGGGGGACATGGTGATCTGTGCCAATGGAGAACAACTGGTGTGCCATTGTGCTCACTACACAAGAGCGGCGCGAGCCGGCACAGCTCGTCCTCTGGTTTTTCCCAATACGGGGATTCGACGAACAACAAGGACGAACCATGCCGCTTTCCCTGCTGGCGCTGGCGGCCGGTGCCTTTGGCATCGGCACCACCGAATTCATCATCATGGGCCTGCTCACGCAGGTCGGGGCCGATCTGGGCATCAGCATCCCGACCGCCGGCACGCTCATCTCGCGCTACGCGGTGGGCGTGGTGCTGGGCGCGCCGCTGCTGACCATCGCCACGCGCCACTGGCCGCGCAAGCAGCTGCTGATGGCGCTGATGCTCATCTTCATCGCCGGCAACGCCGCCGCCGCGCTGGCGCCTGGCTACGGCTGGCTACGGCTGGCTGATGGGCGCGCGCGTGCTCACCTCGCTCACGCACGGCACCTTCTTTGGCGTCGGCGCCGTGGTGGCCACGGGCCTGTTGCCGGCCGAAAAGCGCGCTTCGGCCATCGCGCGGATGTTCTCGGGCCTGACGCTGGCCACGCTGCTGGGCGTGCCGGCCGGTGCGTGGATCGGCCAGCTGTGGGGCTGGCGCGCCTCGTTCTGGGTGGTGGCGCTGGTCGGCGTGGCGGCGCTGGCGATTCTGGCCGCCTTCGTGCCGCGCGATCAGGGCCGGCCGGTGGTGGCGCCGCTCTCTCAAGAACTGGCCGTGCTGCGCCGCCCGCAGGTCTGGCTGGGCTTGGGCATCACGGTGTTCGGCTTTGCCGGCGTGTTCGCGCTCTACACCTACATCGAGCCGCTGCTGCGCCAGGTCACGCACATGAACGACGGCTGGGTCACCGCCACGCTGCTGCTGTTCGGTGCCGGTCTGGCGGCCGGCAACCTGCTGGGCGGGCGGCTGGCGGACAAGGGCGTGATGCAGGCGCTGGCCGGCAGCATCGGCGCGCTGCTGGTCACGCTGGCGCTCGGCCGCTGGGCGTTCGGCCAGCCCGGCGTGGCGATGACCTACGTGGTGCTGCTGGGCACCGTGGCCTTCGCCACCGTGGCGCCGATGCAGATGCGCGTGCTGCAGCAGGCCGGCGCGGCAGGCGCCAACCTGGCTTCGAGCCTGAACATCTCGGCCTTCAACCTGGGCAACGCGCTGGGCGCCTGGGTCGGCGGGCTGGTGCTGTCGCACGGCTTCGGGCTGCTGGCGCTGGGTGGGCGGCGGCGGGCTTGACGGCGGTGGGCTTGCTGCTGACGGGCTGGAGCTGGCGGGCGCCCGCAGGTCGGCGGTGCGGGCCATGCGGCGGGTTCGTGCCCGGTGGGCGCCTGAAGCGCCAATTCGGCATCAAATCGGCCTTCAGCGCTTGCGAGTCAAGCGCAAGCAGCTATAAAAATAGAAGTGAATTCGGTGCCGCTGCGGTGCTCGGCGGTTGATCTTTCGGATGCACACGTCTTGGTAAGCTGGTGCTCTACCCAGCCTACGATTGTGGTGGCGCTGTGATCGTGATTCAGAGCCAAATTGGCCGCCAGCGCTTGCCAGACCAGCGCAAACAGCTATCAAAACAATATCAATTGAACGAGGCGTGTCAAAAGCGCTCCAGCTCCGGGTGCGGCAGCGCCCCGCCGCGCACCAGCATCTTGCCGTACTCGGCGCAGCGCGCCAGCGTGGGGATCACCTTGCCGGGGTTGAGCAGCCCCGCCGGGTCGAAGGCGCGCTTGACGCCCAGCATCTGCTCGTTTTCTTCGGCGCTGAACTGCACGCACATGCTGTTGAGTTTTTCGACCCCTACGCCGTGCTCGCCCGTCACCGTGCCGCCCATCGCCACGCTGGTTTCCAGAATGTCGGCGCCAAACAATTCGGCCCGGTGCAGCTGATCCGGGTCATTCGCATCGAACAGGATCAGCGGATGCAGGTTGCCATCGCCCGCATGAAAAACGTTGCAGCAGCGCAGGCCGTACTTGCGCTCCATCTCCTGAATCGATAGCAGGATATCGGCCAGGCGCTTGCGCGGGATGGTCGAATCCATGCACATGTAGTCGGGGCTGATGCGCCCGCTGGCGGGAAAGGCGTTCTTGCGCCCGCTCCAAAATTTCAGCCGCTCGGCCTCGTCGGCGCACACCGCCAGGCGGGTGGCGCCGGCCTGGCGCAGCACGGCCTCCATGCGCGCCACTTCCTCGGCCACCTCGTGCGGCGTGCCGTCGCTTTCGCACAGCAGGATGGCGGCCGCGTCCAGGTCGTAGCCGGCGTGCACGAAATCCTCGACGGCGGCGGTCATGGGCTTGTCCATCATCTCCAGCCCAGCCGGGATGATGCCCTGCGCAATGATGGCCGCCACCGCGTCGCCCGCGTGCCGCACGTCGGCAAAGCTGGCCATGATGCACAGCGCCAGCTGCGGCTTGGGCGTGAGCTTGACGGTGACCTCGGTCATCACCGCCAGCATGCCCTCGCTGCCGACGGCCAGCGCCAGCAGGTCGTAGCCGGGCGCGTCGAGCGCGTCGCCACCGAACTCGATGGGCTCGCCTTCCACCGTGAAGCCCTTCACTTTCAGCACGTTGTGCAGCGTCAGACCGTATTTCAGGCAGTGCACGCCGCCGGAGTTTTCGGCCACGTTGCCACCGATGGTGCAGGCGATCTGGCTCGACGGGTCGGGCGCGTAGTACAGGCCGTGCGCGGCCACCGCCTCGCTGATGGCCAGGTTGCGCACGCCGCATTGCACCAGCGCCGTGCGCGCCAGCGGGTCGACTTTCAGGATGCGATTGAATTTGGCCAGCGACAGCGTTACCCCACGCTCGTGCGGCATGGCGCCGCCCGAGAGGCCGGTGCCGGCGCCGCGCGCCACCACCGGCACGCCCAGCGCGTGACAGGTTCGCAACACTTGTTGAATCTGTTCGTAACTGGCGGGCAAGGCCACGGCCAGCGGGCGCTGGCGGTAGGCGGTCAGGCCGTCGCATTCGTAGGGCGTGGTCTGCTCAGGCGTCCACAGCAGCGATTCAGGCGGCAAAACACGCTGCAGCGCAGCTACCACCTGCGCTTGCAGCTCTGGTTTTTGTAGTGTCAAAGGGGTCGATTCGGCGGTGGCGGCGTCCATGGCGGGGCTTCGGATGGCGATCGGCCCACTATAGGGCATGGGCGCGCGCCGTGGCGCGCCGTCACGGGGGCGTCGGGGGGCGCGGCGACAATTCGGCTGCCGGTGTCGGGGGCGCCGGCGCCGCGAGCGAGCCGGCTTTCCACACAGAAAAACGAGATGCAGCATTCAAGCGCGATGAAACGATGGTCGGCCTGGGGTCTTTTATGGGCCACGGGCGCGGGCGCGCAGGGCACGTCGCCGACCTTGGTCTACCCCGACGAGCTGCTGCCCACGCGCATGGTGCTGTGCCAGCGCGAGGTGGGCGGCGCCGAGCGCGAGCGTGATCGCAGCGCCAAGCTGCGCACCTGCCTGGCGCGCCGGCTGGAGGGCGAACGCATGGTCGAGCGCAACTGCAAGCGCGAGGCCGGCAGCGTGAACGGCGCCAGCGCCCGCGCGCAGGCCCAGCGCGCCTGCGAACGGCAGGCGCTCGGCGTGCCGTCGTCTGAGCTGCCGCGCCGGCCGCCACCACCGCCGAAGCCCAAGGCGGAGCCCGGGCTGGGCACTGAGCCGGGCGCCGCCGCACCCGCGCGCATGCCGGCGGCGGGGGATCAGTAGCGGCGTTGCTTCATTGCCGCGCCAGGAACAAAAAAGCCCGCATGCAGCGGGCTTTCTTGATGCGACGGCGGATGTAGCCGACGCGCGCGTCAGGCTGCGCTCAGCCAGTAGCCCGCGTTGAACGGGCTGCTCATGCGCAGCGCCAGCGGGGAGATGTCGACCAGCTTGTCGGTCGGCATCTTCTCGCCGTTATCGGCGATTTCAGTGTCGGAGGGCATGTTGTCGCCCTGGGCCTCATTCGCCCGTTCTGCTTGGCCGGCTGGTGCAGAACGGGCTACCGAAAAGAATAGAAGCACCGAAACGGTATCTTCCGGTCGTTCCAGTAGTCGGCGGCGTCGCGGAAGATGTCGAGCAGCTGCTCGCGCGCTTCCTTGTCGAACTTGGCCGTGGCGGGGATCTGCTCGAGCACGACGATGAAGCCCGGCTGCGGCCCGCTCTTGTGCAGCGGGTCGGTCATGCAGTCGTACAGCGCGTCGAAGTTCTTGCCGAAGTGCGCCGGAAAGGTGAACTGCGCGGCAATCATGTCCAGCACGTCCTGCTTGGTCTGGGCGTTGGCCAGGTTGGCGTACAAGAAGTGCTGGCCCAACGCCGAAGCGGCTTCCTGCAGGTCGTGCACGCGAAAGGCGCGGATCGACTGCACGATGTTGGTGCGAACGCCCTTCAAGGGCGATTCGGTGGGTTGACGAAGTGGCTGATCCATCTCCGCTGCTTTCTCTGAAGTCAAAAACCGGTCTTCGCCCGGCGACTGGGCCGGGGCGGGCTGAAACTGTTCAAAGGCTTTCATTGCACGATCTTTCTGAAGCTCGAGTAGTGATCGCTCGTGTACCAGCAGGCATCGGGCGCGGTGCGTTGCGGGCCGCCGCAGACGATGCGACGGGCGCCGCGGTTGCGTGCCCCGGGGGTTTCGACGGTGTATTCGCGGTAGTAGCCGCGCCGCTCGCGCGGCAGCAGGCGTTCGCGGTTGCCGAACACCGAGCCGTCCTTGTCGTGGGGAAACGGGCCGCCTTGCAGGATCAGCCAGTACGTCTGCTGTCCGTGTCGGGGCAATTCCGTCACCGCGATGGTGGTCTCGGTAGCGCCCCAGAACGACTCTCGCGCCACGGCCACGTTCGCCGTGGGGAGCGCGATTGCCAGCACCGAAGCCGCCAGAACAACCCGAGTCAACCGGACAGCATGCGATGCCGCTGTTCGCAACATGAAATACACCTTTCGGAAACCCTCGGGTTTACCCGAAAATTCCAAGGCGGTAGTGTGACGCAAGCGCCACAAAAAAGCAAGCGCCTGCCTAAAATTCAGGCACCAGGCGCAAGGTCTCAGCGCCTGCTGAGTAGGCGCTAACTTGTCTGGTCGGGACCTAGCGCGGCGCGTTGGCGTCCGCCACGGCCAGCGCCGTCATGTTCACGATGCGCCGCACGGTGGTGCTGGCCGTGAGAATGTGCACCGGTTTGTCCGCCCCCAGCAGGATCGGGCCGATGGCGATGTTGCCGCCGGCCGCCACTTTCAGCAGGTTGTAGGAGATGTTGGCGGCGTCCAGGTTGGGCATGACCAGCAAGGTGGCGTCGCCGACCAGCGGGCTGTCGGGCATCACCTCGCGCCGCTGACCGGCGTCCAGCGCGACGTCGCCGTGCATCTCGCCATCGACTTCCAGCCACGGCGCCTGTTCCTGCACCAGCGCCAGCGCCTGGCGCATCTTGACGGCGCTCGGCTGGTTGGACGAGCCGAAGTTCGAGTGCGACAGCAGCGCCGCCTTGGGCTTGAAGCCAAAGCGCATCATCTCCTGCGCCGCCATGATGGTGATGTCGGCCAGTTGCTCGGCGCTGGGGTCGACGTTGATGTGCGTGTCGACCAGAAACACCTGCCGGCCCGGCAGCATCAGTCCGTTCATGGCGGCGTAAGTGCGCGCGCCGGGCTTCTTGCCGATCACCTGGTCGATGTAGGTCAGGTGCATCTGGTTGGTGCCCCAGGTGCCGCAGATCAGGCCATCAACGTCGCCCGAGCGCAGCAGCATGGCGCCGATGAGCGACAGGCGCCGGCGCATCTCGATCTTGGCGATCGGCACCGTGATGCCGCGCCGCTTGGTCAGCTCGTGATAGGTCTGCCAGAAGCCCTTGTAGCGGTCGTCGTGCTCGACGTTCACCACGTCGTAGTCCACGCCTTCCGTCAGCCGCAGGCCGAACTTCTCGATGCGCTGGGCGATGATGGCCGGGCGGCCGATCAGCGTCGGGCGCGCAATGCCGTCGTCCACCACGATCTGCGCCGCGCGCAGCACGCGCTCTTCCTCGCCCTCGGCATAGGCCACGCGCTTCCTGCTGGCGTTGCGCGCGGCGTCGATGATCGGCTTCATCGTCGTGCCCGACGCGTAGACGAAGGTCTGCAGCTTGTCGCGGTAGGCGTCCAGGTCGGCAATCGGGCGCTGGGCCACGCCGCTGGCCGCCGCGGCCTCGGCCACCGCCGGCGCGATCTTCATCATCAGGCGCGGGTCGAACGGCTTGGGGATCAGGTATTCGGGGCCGAAGGCCAGTTTTTCACCCACGTAGGCGCGCGCCACCACCTCGCTCTGCTCGGCCTGCGCCAGGTCGGCAATGGCGTGCACGGCGGCGATTTCCATCTCGTCGGTGATGGTGGTCGCCCCGCAATCCAGCGCGCCGCGAAAGATGTACGGAAAGCACAGGACGTTGTTGACCTGGTTCGGGTAGTCGGTGCGGCCGGTGGCCATCACGGCGTCATCACGCACCGCCTTCACTTCCTCGGGCGTGATCTCGGGGTAGGGGTTGGCCAGCGCCAGGATCAGCGGGCGCGGCGCCATCCTGGCCACCATGTCGCCCTTCAATACGCCGCCGGCCGACAGGCCCAGAAACACGTCGGCGCCGTCGATCACTTCGGCCAGCAGGCGCTTGTCGGTCTTCTGCGCGTAGATCGCCTTGTCCGGGTCCATCAGCTCGGTGCGGCCGTCGTAGACCAGGCCCTTGATGTCGGTCACCCAGATGTTCTCGCGCCGCAGCCCCAGCTTGACCAGCAGCCCCACGCAGGCCAGCGCGGCGGCGCCGGCGCCGGAGGTGACCAGCTTCACGTCCTCGATCTTCTTGCCCACCACTTTCAGTCCGCTCACCACCGCCGCACCGACCACGATGGCGGTGCCGTGCTGGTCGTCGTGAAAGACCGGAATCTTCATGCGCTTGCGCAGCTCGCGCTCGACGATGAAGCACTCGGGCGCCTTGATGTCTTCCAGGTTGATGCCGCCAAACGTGGGCTCCAGCGCGGCGATGATCTCGACCAGCTTGTAGGGGTCTTTCTCGTTGATCTCGATGTCGAACACATCGATGCCCGAGAACTTCTTGAACAGCACGCCCTTGCCCTCCATCACCGGCTTGCCGGCCAGCGCGCCGATGTCGCCCAGGCCCAGCACGGCGGTGCCGTTGGTGATGACGCCGATCAGGTTGCCGCGCGCGGTGTACTTGAAGGCCGCCGCCGGGTCCTTGACGATCTCCTCGCAGGGCGCTGCGACGCCGGGCGAATACGCCAGCGACAGCTCGTGCTGGTTGACCAGCTGCTTGGTCGGCGCGATGGCGATCTTGCCGGGCACCGGAAACTCGTGATAGTCCAGCGCGGCGCGGCGCAGGTCGGCGCGCTTTTCTTCGGTGGGTTTGTGGTCGTTCTGCGGCATGCGCGGGTCTCCTGGGGCTGGGCCGACGATTCTAGGCCGCGGCCGCCACGGCCGGGGACGCGGCGCGCGACCAGAGTTTTTCGTGCACGAAAAAAGCCACCGCCTGCACCGTCGGCTCCAGCAGGCTGAGCGCAAAAGCCATCATCAGGTCACCCGTGACGGCATACGCCACGGCGGCCGCCACCGTGATGTGCATGACGTAATAGGTGGCGGTCTTTTGCAGCATGCGGCGGTTGTTGCGGATGAAACGGGCCATGACGAACTCCTGTGCGAACAGGTTTTAATGATAGTGATTCTCATTTGCCATGGCCAATTGATTCCGCCAAAGACCCAGATAGCCCTGTCATGGGTGGCGCTTATCATCCACACACTTTTCCCTGATTGGAGAGCGCCCATGGCCCTGATGGACTTCATCAAGAAACAATTCATCGACGTCCTGCAATGGACGGAAGACAGCGACGGCACGCTGGCCTGGCGCTACCCGATGGCGGGCATGGAAATCCAGAACGGCGCCACGCTGGTGGTGCGCGAATCGCAGATGGCGCTGTTCGTGGACGAGGGCAAGGTGGCCGACGTGTTCGGCCCCGGCACCTACAAGCTGACCACGCAGACGCTGCCGGTGCTGACCTACCTGAAGAACTGGGACAAGCTGTTCGAGTCGCCCTTCAAGAGCGACGTCTATTTCTTCAGCACGCGCCAGCAGGTCGACCAGAAATGGGGCACACCGCAGCCGGTGACGGTGCGCGACGCCGAGTTTGGCGCCGTGCGCATTCGCGCCTTTGGCAACTACGCCTATCGGGTGGCCGATCCGAAGAAGTTCCACACCGAAATCTCCGGCACGCGCGAGGCGTACACGGTGCAAGACCTGGACGGCCAGTTGCGCGGGCTGATCATGCAGCAGATCAGCGTGGCCATTGCGCAAAGCAAGATTCCCTTCCTCGACCTGGCGGCGAATCAGCTGCTGTTTGCGCAGGCGCTCAGCCAGGCGCTGAACCCGGCGATGGAAGGCTACGGCCTCAAGCTCGAGGCCATGACGGTGCAAAGCATCAGCCTGCCGGAAGAGTTGCAGAAAGTGCTCGACCAGAAGATCGGCATGGGCATGGTCGGCAACGACATGGGCAAGTTCATGCAGTACCAGACCGCGCAGGCCATTCCGAAGATGGCCGAGGGCGTGGGCGCTGGCGGCGACGCGGGCGGCCTGGCCGGCGCTGGCCTCGGCATGGGCGCGGGCGTGGCGATGGGGCAGATATTGGCGCAGAACATGCAATCGGCCCTGCAAGGCACGGCGCCGGCGGCGGGCGCTGCGGCGGCTGCCGCGCCCGTGGGCGTGAAGCCCGAGGACGTGATGGCCACGCTGGAAAAGCTGGGCGAACTCAAGTCCAAGGGCATCCTGACCGACGACGAGTTCAACGCCAAGAAGGCTGAGCTGCTGAAAAAGCTGGTTTGAGATGCGCCCCGGTCTTGGTGGGAGCGGGCTTGCCCGCGATGGGGCGCGCCCCCGTATGCGGCGCTGATCGCGGCCAAGGCCGCTCCCACGGCAAACCGCCCGGATACTCTTGTTTTCATAGCTGCTTGCGCTTGATGGACGAGCGCAAACGCCCTTTTTTCCTTCCAATGCCCACCCGAATCACCCTGCGCGTCGGCTGGATGGGGTGCGCGCGCATCAGGGCGGTGAATGCTGACCAAATTACTATTAAAAGAAGAGCTGTTCGCGCTTACCAGATAAGCGCTGGAGCCGTTTTTTCCTTGAATAACGCCGCGCGCCCCGGAGCCGCCACCCGATGAGCGAGCCCACCGCGCAGCGCTTCTACCGCGCGCCCTGCCCCGCCTGCGGCGCGCCGGTCGAGTTCAAGAGCGCGCAATCGACCCACGCCGTCTGCGCCTACTGCCAGAGCACGGTGGTGCGCGAGGGCGAGGTGCTCAAGCGCATCGGCAAGATGGCCGAGCTGTTCGACGACCACAGCCTGCTGCAGCTGGGCGCCAGCGGCCAGATCGACGGCCAGGGCTTCACCCTGGTCGGCCGCCTGCAATACGCGTACGGCGAGGGCGACGAGCGCGGCACCTGGACCGAATGGCACGCGCTGCAAACCGATGGCAGCAGCGCGTACTTGAGCGAGGACAACGGCGCCTACGTTTACAGCCGCCCGGTCAGCAGCACCGGCGCCGTGCCGCCGGCCAGCGAGCTGCCGGTCGGCCACTCGGTGGCGCTGGGCGGGCAACGCTATGTGGTGTCGTCCAACCAGCCGGTGACGCTGATCGCCGCGCAGGGCGAATTGCCCAAGCTGCCGCCGCTGGGCCAGCCGTTCACTGTGGTCGAGGTGCGCAGCGAAGGCGGCGACGAAGCCAGCCAGCGCGTGCTGTCGTTCGACTACGGCAGCGCGCCGCCTGCCGTCACGCTGGGGCGCGGCGTGGTGCTGGCCGACCTGAACATGAGTGGGCTGAAGGCCGAATCCGCCCAGGAAGGCAGCGGCCGCCAGTTCGCCTGCCCCAACTGCGGCAGTCCGGTGACGGTGAAGCTGGCCGAATCCAAGGCCATCACCTGCCCGCAGTGCCACACGCTGATCGACCTGAGCAAGGGCATTGGCGGCGAGCTGCGCCACGCCGTACAGGACGAGCCGGTGCGCCCGCTGATTGCGCTGGGCAGCGTGGGCCAATTGAACGGCATCCACTGGCAGGTGGTCGGTTTTCAGCACCGCCTGGGCCAATCGCCCGACGACGACGAAAGCTTTGGCTGGACCGAATACCTGCTCTACAACGCCAAGCACGGCTTTGCCTTTCTGGTCGATGCCGAAGACGGCTGGAGCCTGGTGCGCCCCACCACCGGCGCGCCCAAGGTCACCGGCAACGGCGCCAAGGCCGAATACGCCGGCGCCACCTACAGCCGCACCTGGAGCTACAACGCCGAAACCAGCTACGTGCTGGGCGAGTTCTACTGGCCGGTGCGGCGCGGGCAGAAAACCTTCAACCGCGACTACGCCGTGGGCGAGCGCCTCCTGTCGCTGGAGCAGACCGGCAGCGAGCAGACCTGGTCGGCCGGCGCCAAGCTCGACTTCAACCAGGTGGCGCGCGCCTTCAAACTCCAAGACAAGGCGGCGCTGTTCCGCCGCCAGGATGCGGCGCCGGTCAGCCTGGGCGACGCCGGCAGCACCCTCATCAAGATCATCGTGGTGATGATGCTGGTGCTGGCCGGCATGTGGCTGCTGGCGGCGATGTTCGGCGCCAGCAGCAGCGGCTCGGGCAGCGGCTGGGGCCGCTCGTCGGGCGGCAGCTTTGGCGGCTACAGCTCGGGCGGGGGGCACAAGTGAATTTCACCCATTTCCTGCATGGAGGTTCTCATGGGCATTGAATGGCTGCGGCCGGCCGCTTTCTTCGGCTCCATCGTCTACGCACTGATCGGCGCGCTGATCTTCTGGCTGTGCTTCATCGTCATCGACAAGCTCACGCCCTACGACCTGTGGGCCGAAATCGTCGAAAAGCAGAACCGCGCGCTCGGCATGGTGGTGGCGGCCATGTGCCTGGGCATCTCGGTCATCATCGCCGCCGCCATCCACGGATGAGCGCCCGCCCGGGGGCCGCGCGGTGAGCGGCGGCGTGTGGGCGTCGCTGCTGGCCTATGGGCTGTGGGGGCTGATGCCGCTGTACTTTCGCCTCATGGCGCCGGCCGGCGCGGTCGAGGTGGTGGCGCACCGCGTGGTGTGGTCCTTCGTGCTGCTGGCCGCCCTGCTGGGCGCGCGGCGGCAGATCGGCGCGCTGTGGCGGCGGCTCGACGCGGCGCAACTGGCGCGCTTTGCGCTGGCGGCGCTGCTGGTCAGCATCAACTGGCTGACCTACGTCTGGGCCGTGACGCACGGCCACACGCTGGACGCCAGCCTGGGCTACTTTCTGCTGCCGCTGTTCATCGTGGCGCTGGGCGTGCTGCTGCTGGGCGAGCGCCTGGGCCGCGCCGAATGGATCGGCGTGGTGCTGGCGGCGCTGGGCGTGGCCTGGCTGGCCTGGGCCTCGCCGCGCTTTCCGTGGGTGGCGCTGGTGCTGGCCGCCAGCTTCGGCATCTACAGCCTGGTCAAGAAGCGCACGCATCTGGCGCCAACCGAGGGCATGCTGCTGGAAACGGCGCTGATCGCCGTGCCCGCGCTGGCCGTGCTGGCGTGGCTGGGCGCGCAGGGCGAGCTGGCGTTTGGCCATGGCGCGCGCGGCACCGATCTGCTGCTGATCAGCACCGGCCTGATGACCACCGTGCCGCTGGTGGCCTTTGCCTATGCGGCGCAGCGGCTGGATCTGGCCACGCTGGGCATGTTGCAGTACCTGTCGCCGACGCTGCAGTTTTTGCTGGGCGTGTTTGTGCTGCACGAGCCGATGGATGCGCGGCGGCTGGCCGGCTTTGCGGCGGTGTGGGCCGGGCTCGCGGTGTTCAGCGCCGGCAAGTGGGCGCGCGGGCGGGCCGTGGCACCCGCGGCGCCATCGGCCTGAGCGCCGCACGTGTCGGACAAGTTCGACAGTTGACGCCGCGCGTGCCGCGCCGCCATGCGGCGCGGCTACGATGGCCGATTGATTCACCCACCTGAACGGAGATCACCATGGCCCTTCTCGATGTCCTGCAACAAATCATTGGCAGCGCCACCGCGCCCGACCCCAAGCAGATCGACGCCGTCACGCGCGAAGCCTCGCGCGACGAGCTGAAAAGCGGCGTCGGCGAAGCGCTGCGCTCCAAAGAAACGCCACAGCTGGCGCAAATCGTGGCCGACATGTTCGAAAAAGCCTCGCCCGAGCAGCGCGCCGCCATCCTGAACACGCTGACCGAAAAGCTCGGCCCCGGCGCGCTGGCCGGTGTGGCCGGCGGCGTGCTGGCCGGCCATGAAGGCGCCACCACGCCCGCCGTGACCGCCGACAAGGCCACGCAAATCACCCCCGCGCAAGTGCGCGACGTGGTGACCACCGCCCGCACCGCCGACGAGCCGGGCGTGTTCGACCGCGTGAGCGACTTCTATTCGCAGCACCCCGACCTGGTGAAGACGCTGGGCGCCGGCGCGCTGATGATCGCGCTGGCGCGCATGAAGCAGAACCTGGGGCGCTGAACGGCTCCGGCGCTCTGGATTTATATCTGGGGCTGACAAATAGTCCAACAGCCCCTCATCCGTTCGGGCTGAGCCTGTCGAAGCCGGTCCCCCTCATACGCAGTCCTTCACAGGCTCAGGACGAACGGCGTTGTATTGTTTGTGGGGGTGTCTATACGAAAAATAGGGCGCCAGCGCTTGTCCGGCAAGCGCAAGCAGCTGCGTTTAATGTAGCGTTCGGCGCACTGCGCCCATCCCGCGCAAGGCGGCGCGGGCTTCCGCCGAACCGCCCGCTTGCGGTAGCCTCACGGAACTATCAGCGTTCCATGGCCCCCGCATGACCTTCCACCCCGGTCTTCCGCACCCGGCGCTCAGCCAGCTGCCCGCGCTGCTGCTGTTTGCGATGCATCTGGGCGTGGCGGCCCGCGCGCTCACGCGGCCCAACCGCACGCCGGCCTCGCGCGCCGCCTGGGTCGCGGTCATCATGCTGCTGCCGCTGGTCGGCGTGGTGGCGTACTTTCTGCTCGGCGAAACCAGCATCGGACGCGGCCGCGCGCAGCGGCTGAGCGAGACCCTGAAACGCTTGCCGCCGCCCCCGGCGCCCGCCGCGCATCCACCCAGCAGCCAAGCCAGCGCGCTGTTCGACCTCGGCCGCTCGATCAACGGCTTGGCGCCCGTCGCCGGCAACCGCATCACGCCGCTGGGTGACCCGCACGCCCCGCCCGATCAGCCCATGCGCGACTCCAACGCCGCCATCGACACCCTGGTGGTCGACATCGCCGCCGCGCGCGAACACGTGCACATCAGCTTCTACATCTGGCTGGACGACCACCACGGCGGCCAGATGGCCGACGCCGTCTGCGCCGCCGCCCGGCGCGGCGTGGCCTGCCGCGTGATGGTCGATGCGCTCGGCTCGCGCGCCTTCATCCGCTCGCCGCGCTGGCGGCAGTTGCAGGACGCCGGCGTGCGCGTGCTGGCCACGCTGGACGACATTCCACGCCTGGGCCACCTGGCCGTCGGCCGGCTCGACTTGCGCAACCACCGCAAGGTCGCCGTCATCGACAACCGCATCGCCTTTTGCGGCAGCCAGAACTGCGCCGACCCCGAATTCCGCGTGGCCGCGCGCTTTGCGCCCTGGGTCGACATCCTGCTGCGCTGCGAAGGCCCGGTGGTGCGGCAGGCGCAGCACCTGTTTTTGAGCACCTGGATCGCCGAGACCGGCGAGCAAATTGAATCGCTGGTCAGCGCCCCGCCCGCGCCCGAGGTGTTCGCGCCCGGCGTGGTGGCGCAGATGTTTGGCACCGGGCCGACCACGGCCGGCAACGCCATGTCCGACATGTTCGTCGCCACGCTGTACGCGGCGCGGCATGAGCTGATCATCACCACGCCTTACTTCGTGCCCGACGAGGCGTTGCTGCGCGCCCTGTGCGCGGCGCCCCGGCGCGGCGTGCGCACCGTGCTGGTGCTGCCCACGCGCAACAACTCCAAGCTGGTCGGCGCCGCGTGCTACAGCACCTACGCGCCCCTGCTGGAGGCCGGCGTGGAGATCTACGAATACCCGCTGGGCCTGCTGCACACCAAGTCGATCACCGCCGACCGCCAGATCGCGCTGGTCGGCTCGGCCAACATGGACCGGCGCAGCCTTCAGCTCAACTTCGAGAACAACCTGGTCATCGACGATGCGGCCACCAGCGCCACCATTCGCGAGCGGCAGCTGGGCTACGTGTCGGTGTCGCAGCGCGTGGCGTTGGACACGGCGCGCCGCTGGCCGTTTGGCCGCCGGCTGGTGCAGAACGCGGT
>JAGOVZ010000026.1:17236-19045 GCA_018060485.1 Ottowia sp.
TCGACGATGCGGCCACCAGCGCCACCATTCGCGAGCGGCAGCTGGGCTACGTGTCGGTGTCGCAGCGCGTGGCGTTGGACACGGCGCGCCGCTGGCCGTTTGGCCGCCGGCTGGTGC
The DNA here is from genome assembly GCA_018060485.1 of Ottowia sp. GTDB lineage: Bacteria > Pseudomonadota > Gammaproteobacteria > Burkholderiales > Burkholderiaceae_C > Ottowia. Next base: position 17,354 of record JAGOVZ010000026.1, read on the forward strand.
AGAACGCGGTCGGCATGATGGCGCCGGTGCTCTAAAGTCGCGCCATCTTGACCACCGCGCCGCCGCTCCCCGCCGATTCGCCCAACGCCGCCCCCGCCGCGCGCGGCCCCCATCCGGTCGAAATCGCGCTGCTGGCCAGCGTCTTCGTCGTCGCCGCCTGCGGCCTGCTGTACGAGCTGGCGGCCGGTGCCATCGCCAGCTACGTGCTGGGCGATTCGGTGCTGCAATTCAGCACCATCATCGGCAGCTACCTGTTTGCCATGGGCATCGGCAGCTATTTGTCGCGCTTTTTCGAGCGCCAGTTGCCTGCGCACTTCTTGCGCATCGAACTGCTGGTGGCGCTGGCCGGCGGCCTGCTGCCGGCGCTGCTGTTTCTGGCCAACGCCTACGTGCCCGGCGCCTTCCGCTTGCTGCTGTACGGGCTGGTGCTGCTGGTCGGCACGCTGGTCGGGCTGGAGATCCCGCTCGTCATGCGCATCCTGCGACGCAACGTGCAGTTGAAAGAGCTGGTGTCGCAGGTGCTCACCTTCGACTATCTGGGCGCGCTGGCCGTGTCGCTGGCTTTTCCCCTGATCCTGGTGCCGCAGCTGGGGCTGATCCGCACCGGCCTGCTGTTCGGCCTGCTGAACGCGCTGGTGGCGGTGTGGGCGCTGTGGCTGTTCCGGCACGAGCTGCGCCAGTGGGCCGCCCACGCCGTCGCCTGCGGCCTGACGGTGGCGCTGCTCGCCGCGGGCCTGGCGGGGGCCGGGCAAATCACCACGCTGACCGAAGACCAGCTGTACGCCGACCGCATCGTCTTTGCGCAAAGTACGCCGTACCAGCGCATCGTCGTCACCCACGCGCCCGGCGAAGGCAAGCAGGGGCACCGCCTGTTCCTCAACGGCAACCTGCAATTTGCCGAGCGCGACGAATACCGTTATCACGAAGCGCTGGTTCACCCCGCCATGGCGGCGCAAGGCGCTCCCAAAAAAGTAGCTGTGCTGGGCGGTGGCGACGGCATGGCCGTGCGCGAAATCCTGAAATACGAGAGCGTCGAAAGCGTCACCCTGGTCGAACTGGACCCGGCCATGACCACCCTGTTCGCGCAAAACCCTGCCCTGGCCGCGCTCAACGGCGGCGCGCTGGCCTCGCCCAAGCTGCGCGTGGTCAACACGGATGCGTTCAAGTGGCTGGAGGCCACCGACGAGGTTTACGACGTGATCGTGGTCGACTTCCCCGACCCGACCAACTTCAACATCGGCAAGCTCTACACCCTGAGCTTCTACGCCCTGCTTGAAAAGCGCCTCGCCGCCAGCGGCTACGCGGTGGTCCAGACCACCTCGCCGCTGGTCGCGCGCCAAAGCTTCTGGACCGTGGTACAGACCATCGAAGCCGCCGGCCTGCAAACCGCGCCGTACCACGCACACGTGCCCAGCTTTGGCGAATGGGGCTTCGTCCTCGCCAGCCGAAGGCCGTGGCGGTTGCCTTCCGCCTTGCCCGCTGGGCTGCGTTATCTGACGCCGCAAACGCTGCCGCTCTTGTTCGAATTCCCCGCCGACATGGCGCGCGTGCCGGCCGAGGTGAATCGGCTCTCGAACCAGGTGCTGGTGCACACGTATGAGATGGAGTGGGGGCGGGTGCATCAGTGATGGGGCGATGCGCGATGACTTTAGTCCCGCCAAGGCTGCGGGTCAGTAAGATGGGCGCGCGCTT
>JAGOVZ010000155.1 GCA_018060485.1 Ottowia sp.
GAGCTGATGGCGCTCATCCCACGGGCGATGGCGGCATGATCGTCTTGCGAAATGATGCCCTGCGCCGCCAACATCTCGGCGTGCGCCAGGCTGCCTTGGATGTCCGCCGCGGCCAGCCGCTTGTCGAAAAACACGCTGGCGGTGTAGCGCTGCACCAGCTCGCTCATGGGTTCGCTGAACAGGGCGGACCACGCTTCGGTTTTCTTGTCGAGTTGGTTGGAAGACATGAGTGCAGAGGTTTGTAGGTGAAGCAGCGGCGACAGAAGGTGTGGAGTGGCGGACAAACGTGACGAAGAGCCGCCTAAACTGCGTGGAGACTCAGTTCAAAGTCAGCACCTGCAGAGCATGAAACGCAAAAAATCAAAAGGCCGCGGAGCAGGCCGCACGGGAACGCCGTGGCCGGGGTTCCCCCGGCAACCAGCGTTGTCCCCCTGGAGGGGGAAGGCGTCGAAGGCGACTCAGGGGGGTGTGTGAGGGACTCGCAAATTCTATCGACCTTCGCCGAGCGCAAGCTGCCGCCGGTGCCGCGCGCGCCCGCGCCGGTGCTGGTGTTCGACGCCTGCCAGGTCGGCGTGATCCTGCGCGCCGTGCTGTACGTCGAGGCGGTGATCGCCATTGGCCTGATGTACGTGGCCAGCGGCACGGCCGATTGGCTGGGCCGGGTGGCGGTGGTCACCGGCGGCGCGCTGCCCGCCACGCTGCTGTGGCTGGTGCTGGGCTGCAGCTTCAAGCGCCTGCTGGCGCGGCTGCCGCTGTCGCTGCAGATGGCGACGGGCGTGGTACTGGGTGCGCTGGCCGGTGTGTATGCGTGCGGCATGCTGACCTTGCTGGGGTTCAGCGAAACGCCGCCCTGGCTCGCCAGCGCCTGCACCGGCGCGCTGCTGGCGGCCGGTCTGCTGGCGGGGCTGGTGTGGCGCGTGCGCGGGCGCACGCCGGCGGCCACCACGGCGCGGCTGGCCGAGTTGCAATCGCGCATCCGGCCGCACTTTTTGTTCAACACGCTCAACACCGCCATCGCGCTGGTGCGCGAAGAGCCGGCCAAGGCCGAGGCGGTGCTGGAAGACTTGTCCGACCTGTTCCGCCACGCGCTGACCGAGCGGGGCGACAGCTCCAGCGTGGGGCAGGAGATCGAGCTGGCGCGCCGCTACCTGGCCATCGAGCAGGTGCGTTTTGGCGAGCGCCTGCAGGTGGAATGGGCGCTGGACGAGCGCGCCCATGCCGCGCGCCTGCCACCGCTGATCCTGCAGCCGCTGGTGGAAAACGCCGTCAAGCACGGCGTCGAGCCCAGCGCGCGCGGCGCGCAACTGCGCGTGTCGACCCAGGTGCGCGGGCAGATGGCGCTGATCAAGGTCACCAACACCGTGCCCGCCGGCCAGGGCCACGCGGGCCACGGCATCGCGCTGGCCAACGTGCGCGACCGGCTGCGCCTGTTGCACGACTTGCAGGGCGGCTTTCGCACCGCGCTGGTCGATGACGTGTACCAGGCGCGCATCGAAGTGCCCCTGCCCGCGCGGGGTGAGCGATGACGCTGCAGGTGCTGATCGTCGACGACGAGGCGCTGGCCCGCGCGCGCCTGCGCACGCTGCTGGGCGACTGCCGCCAGCCCGAGGCGGTGGCCGCCGGTGAGGCCGCCAGCGCCGCGCAGGCCATGGCGCTGGTGCAGCGCCAGCGCTTTGACGTCGCGCTGCTCGACATCCACATGCCTGGCGCCGACGGCCTGCAACTGGCCGCCGCGCTGCGCGAGGCGCCCCAACCGCCGCTGGTCGTCTTCGTCACCGCCCACACCGAACACGCCGTGCACGCGTTCGAGCTGGAGGCGGTCGACTATCTGACCAAGCCCGTGCGGCTGGAGCGTCTGCAGACCGCGCTTCAAAAAGTGGAGCGGCTTGCGCAGACCAGACAATCGCCAGCGGGCGATTCGGCCCCAGACTGGCTGCTCATCAGCGAACGCGGCCGCACCGTGCGCGTGCCGCTGGCCGAAGTGCTGTACCTGAAGGCCGAACTGAAATACGTCACCGTGCGCACGGCGGCGGCCAGCCACTTGCTCGACGGCAGCCTGAGCCAGCTCGAAGACAAATTCCCCGGCCGCTTTTTGCGCATCCACCGCAACGCGCTGGTCGCCCGCAACGCCATGCGCGCGCTGGTGCGCCACCACGACGCTGAAGAAGGCGAAGGCTGGGCCGTGCGCCTGGCCGGCATCGACGAGGTGCTGATGGTCTCGCGCCGGCAGGTCGCGGCGGTGCGCGAGGCGCTGGGCGAGTAAGCCGCGCGCCGGGCCCGCCGTGTAGCATCGGCGCCATGTCATTGAAGATCACCATCGCCACCCGCGAAAGCCGCCTCGCCCTGTGGCAGGCCGAGCACGTCAAGGCGCTGCTGCAGCAGCGCGGCCACCAAGTCACCCTGCTCGGCATGACCACGCGCGGCGACCAGATCCTGGACCGCACGCTCAGCAAAGTCGGCGGCAAGGGCTTGTTCGTAAAGGAACTGGAAACAGCACTCGAAGACGGCCAGGCCGACATCGCCGTGCATTCGCTGAAAGACGTGCCGATGGAACTGCCCGAGGGCTTCGTGCTGGCCTGCGTGATGGCGCGTGAGGACCCGCGCGACGCCTGGGTGTCGCCCGGCTGCGCCACGCCGGCCGACCTGCCGCCGGGTGCGGTCATCGGCACATCCAGCCTGCGGCGCTCGGTGCTGCTGCGCGCCATGCTCTCGAAAATGCAGCGCGACGACGTGCGCATCGAGCCGCTGCGCGGCAACCTCGACACCCGCCTGCGCAAGCTGGACGAAGGGCAGTACGCCGCCATCGTGCTGGCGGCGGCGGGCTTGAAGCGCCTGGGCCTGGCCGATCGCATCCGCCACATCTTCAGTGCCGACGAGATGCTGCCGGCTGCGGGCCAAGGCGCGCTGGGTATCGAAACGATAGCTGGCCGCGCTGATCTGGCGGGCGCGCTGGCCCCTTTGGCCGATCAAACCACCTGGCTCGCGGTGGCCGCCGAGCGCGCCGTCAGCCGTGCCATGGGCGGCAGCTGCTCCATGCCGCTGGCCGCTTACGCCACGCTGGACGGCACGCGCCTGCATTTGCGCGCCGCTTGGGGCGATCCCGAAGGCGCGCCGCGCCTGGTGACGGCCCAAGGCGCGGCCGATGTGGATGGGCTGGACGCTGCTGTGGCGCTGGGCGAACGCGTGGCGGCCGAACTGCGCGCCGCTGGCGCACATTGAGCGCCGTGCCGTTACCGCGCGTGTTGGTGACGCGGCCCGCGCCCGAAGCGGCGCGCTGGGCCGCTGAGCTGAGCGCGCGCGGCATCGCGGCCGAGCCGCTGGCGCTGATCGACATCGTACCCGAGCCCATGCAGGGCGAGCTGGCCGAGGCGCGTTTGCGGTTGGGCGAGTGGCACGCCGCCATGTTTGTCAGCGGCAACGCGGTGAGCGGTTTTTTTCAACAAAATGAGGCCCTGGCGCCCATCCATCAAGCGCAAGCAGCTATTGAAACAAGAGCGTGGTCGCCCGGCCCCGGCACCACGGCGGCGCTGCTGGCCGCCGGCTGGCCCGCTAAGCGCATCGACGCGCCGGCCGACGACGCGCCGCAGTTCGATTCCGAATCGCTCTGGGCGCGTGTGGCAACACAGGTGCGGCCCGGCACGCGCGTGCTGATCGTGCGCGGCGCCGGCAGCGACGGCGTGGCGGCCGGCCGCGATTGGCTGGTGGCGCAGCTCACGGCGGCCGGCGCGCGGGTCGATCAGGTCGCCGCCTACCGCCGACTGGCGCCCACGCTGGATGTCGCACAACGCACCCGCGCCACCGCAGCGGCGGCCGACGGCACGCTGTGGCTGTTCAGCAGCTCCGAAGCCATCATCAACCTGCGCCAATGCCTGCCCGACGTGGACTGGCGCGCCGCGCGCGCGCTGGTCACGCACCCGCGCATTGGCGATGCCGCGCGGGCCGCCGGTTTTGGCGCCGTACACGACACGCGGCCCACGCTGGATGCGGTGGCCGCGTCGATAGAATCCATGCAGTGACACACCCCCTGAGCCGCTTCGCGTCTTCCCCCTCTTGCTTCGTGAGGGGGACGGCGCCAGTGCCCGGTTCAAGCCCGGCCACGGCGCCCGCGCATGGCCTGCTCCGCGGCCATTGGGCCTTTGAACAGCGGACATGATGTCTGAGCCGAGCACTGTCATGCACCCAGCGCCGCCGGCATCGCCGGCGCCAGAGGCGGTGATCGCGCCAGAACCTGCGGCACCGCCGCGCCCGGCGCGTTTGCGTCCCGCACGCGGCGTTCAGCCCGGCCTGGTCGCCGCCTGGCTGGTCGCCGCCGTCGGCCTCACGGTGAGCGTGCTGCTGTGGCAAAAAGTCTCGTCCATGCAGGAATCGCTGGCGCGCCAGAGCCAGGACGCCGGCAGCCAATCCGTCGAGGCGCGCACGCTGGCGCGGCAGGCCGAGGAATCGGCCCGCGCCATGTCCGGCAAGGTCGCCGCGCTGGAGACCAAGGTGGCCGACATGACCGCCTACCGCGCGCAGCTCGACACCCTGGTGCAAAGCGTGGCCCGCGCGCGCGATGAGAACCTGGCCGTCGAGCTGGAAGCCGCCGTGCGCGTGGCGCAAGACCAGGCGCAGCTCACCGGCAGCGTCGAGCCCTTGCTGGCCGCGCTGCGCACCGCCGAGCGGCGCCTGACGCGCTCCAGCGACCCGCGCCTGGCGCCGGTGCTGCGCGCCGTCACGCGCGATCTGGAGCGCGTCAAGGCCGCCAGCATCCCCGACACCGCCGGCCTGCTGGCGCGCATCGACCAGTTGCTGCGCCAGGTCGACGACCTGCCCGCCGCCAACGACGTCGGCCGCCCGCGCGGCGACACCGGCCCGCGCGGCACGGGCAGTGCCAGTGCGCCTGAAAGCTGGTGGGCGCGGCAGTGGCACGCGGTGCTGGCGCAGGCGCAGGGCCTGCTGCGCGTGGGCCGCGTCGAGCGGCCCGAAGCCAGCATGATGAGCCCCGAACAGGTCTTTTTCGTGCGCGAAAACCTCAAGCTGCGCCTGCAGGGCGCGCGCCTGGCCCTGCTGGCACGCCAGTACGAAGCCGCGCGCGCCGACCTGGCGGCGGCGTCCAGCGCGCTCGGCACCTGGTTCGACCCGGCGTCGCGCCGCACCCAGGCCGCCGCCACGCTGTTGCAGCAGGTGCAGGCCAGCACCAAGGCGGCCGACCTGCCGCGCGTGGACGACACGCTCGTGGCGCTGGGCAACGCGGTTGCGGCCGGCAGCGCCACCTCACCCGACGCGGCGGGGAGCCGCTAGCCCACACCCATGCGCGCTGCCCTGTGGCTGGTCGGTTTGTTCGCGGCGGCGGTCGCGCTGGCGCTGTTTGCGGGCGACAACGAAGGCACCGTCACCGTGTTCTGGCCGCCGCACCGGGTCGATCTGTCGGTCAATCTGGCGCTGCTGCTGCTGGTCGGCCTGTTCGTGCTGCTGCACCTGGCGCTGCGCGCGTTGTCGGCGGTGTTTGAGCTGCCGCGTCAGGCGCGCCGCTGGCGCGCCCAGCAGCGCGAGCGCGCCACGCATGCCATGTTGCTCGACGCCTTCACGCAATTCAGCGCCGGCCGATTCCTGCGCGCTCGCAAGGCGGCCGAAGGCGCGCTGGCGCGCGAGCAGGCGCTGCAAGGCGCCGGCGACGCGCCGCCGCACGCGCTGGCCCTGCGCACGCTGGCCCACATGACCGTCGCCGAAAGCGCGCACGCCCTGCAAGACCAGGCCACGCGCGACGAGCATTTCGACAAGGCGCTGGACACCGCCGCCAGCCGCGGCGCCGCCGCCGAACTGCGCGAAGGCGTGCTGCTGCGCGCCACCCGCTGGTCGCTGCACGACCACGACCCGGCCGGCGCGCTGACGCGACTGCAGGAACTGCCCACCGGCGCCAACCGCCGCACCGCCGCGCTGCGCCTCAAGCTCAAGGCGGCGCGCCAGTCCGGCCGCATCCATGAGGCCATGGACACCGCCCGCCTGCTCGCCAAGCACCGCGCCTTCGCGCCTGACGCCGCGCGCAGTCTGGTGCGCACGCTGGCGGCCGAGCTGATCGGCCAGGCGCACGACGCCGGCCAGCTGCAAGCCGTGTGGGATTCGCTCGACCCCGCCGAACGC
>JAGOVZ010000027.1 GCA_018060485.1 Ottowia sp.
GCCGTGCTGATGCGCAAGGATCCGCCCTTCGACGCCGAATTCATCTACGCCACCCACCTGCTGGAGCAGGCCGAGCGCGAAGGCGCCTGCGTCATCAACCAGCCGGCTGCCTTGCGCAACCACCCCGAGAAACTGGCGGTGATGGAGTTCCCGCAGTTCGTCGGCCCCACGCTGGTCACGCGCTCGGCCGACGACGTGAAGCGCTTTCATGCCGAGCACGGCGACATCGTCTGCAAGCCCCTCGACGGCATGGGCGGCATGGGCATCTTCCGGGTCGGGCCCGACGGGCTGAACCTGGGCAGCATCACCGAGACGCTGAATCACCACGGCGCCACCACCTTCATGGTGCAGAAGTTCCTGCCCGAGATCACGGCGGGCGACAAGCGCATCATCCTGATCGACGGCGAGCCCGCGCCCTTTGTGCTGGCGCGCATTCCGCAAGGCAGCGAAGTGCGGGGCAATCTGGCCGCCGGGGGCAAGGGTGTGGCCCAGCCCATCACCGACAGTGACCGCGCCACGGCGCGCGCCATCGGCGCGGTGCTGGCGCCGCGCGGACTGCTGTTGATTGGCCTGGACATCATCGGCACCAAGGTCACGGAGATCAACGTCACCAGCCCCACGGGCTTTCGCGAGATCCTGGACCAAACCGGGTGTGACGTGCCGGCGCTGTATGTGGATGCGGTGGAGCGGGCGGTGCAGTCGTAGACGGCATCTGCCGAGCCTTGCGACCGTCATGCGGTCCTCATGGCGGAAAGCAAAGGCCCGCAGCGGGCCTGATTTGCGCCATTGACTGACACATGACCACGCCGGCATCGGTGCAAACTCCACCGATGACCGAGCCGCCCGTTTCGAAGAACAAACCCTTCTCCATGATCCGCGAGTTCCACCTCGCGGACTGGTTCACGTTGGCCAACGCCGTTTGCGGCGTGGGCGCGATGTTTGCCATCATCACCTTCATCCAGGTGGGCGATGTGAAACACGTGTACTACGCCTGCGCGCTGGTGCTGGCGGCGCTGGTGTTCGACATCTTCGATGGCCGTGTGGCGCGTTGGCGGCAGAAGTCGTCGCTGCTCGGGCGCGAGCTGGATTCGCTGGCCGACGTGATTTCGTTCGGCGTCGCGCCGGCGCTCATTGCCTACGGTTGCGGCATGCAGGGGCTGTGGGACCGCATCGTGCTGGGCTTCTTCGTCGCTTGCGGCGTGTCGCGGCTGGCGCGCTTCAACGTCACGGCCGAGGCCATGTCGGGCGGTGGCGACAAGGTGAAGTACTTCGAGGGCACGCCGATCCCGACCTCGATCCTTCTGGTGTTTCTGCTGTGGGCCGCCGCCGCGCTCGGCGCCATCGGCCCCAACCTGTGGGGCGGCGCGTGGAAGATCGGCGGCTTCACGCTGCACCCGCTGGTGCTGCTGTTTGCGCTGTCGGGCTCGCTGATGATCAGCCGCATCCGCATTCCCAAGCTGTGATGCTTTTGAGCGAAATAGGCCGCTGGTGCCTGCCAATCAAGCGCAAGCAGCTATAAAAACAATAGTTTCAGGCGGCGCCACACACCCCGCCCCGGGGCCGCTCTATCATCGGTGGCCCATGCCGGATTCAGACCACGCCAAAGCCGCCGCCGCGGACGACGACCTCGGCCCACTGGCGCCGTTTCGCCACAGCGTGTTCACCATGCTGTGGAGCACCTGGCTGGTCGCCAACCTGTGCATGTGGATGAACGACGTGGCGGCGGCGTGGCTGATGACCACGCTCACGTCCAAGCCGATCTGGGTCGCGCTGGTGCAGACCGCGGCCACGCTGCCGGTGTTTCTGCTCGGGCTGCCCTCGGGCGCGCTGGCCGACATCCTGAACCGCAAGCACTTTTTGTTCTTCACGCAGGTCTGGGTGGCGGTGGTGGGCGCGCTGCTGGCGTTGGCGGTGTTCATGAAGGTGGTGACGCCGCCGCTGTTGTTGATGCTGCTGTTCATGAACGGCGTCGGCCTGGCGCTGCGCTGGCCGGTGTTTTCGGCCATCGTGCCCGACCTGGTGCCGCGCGCCAAGCTGCCGGCGGCGCTGGCGCTCAATGGCGTGTCGATGAACGCCTCGCGCATCCTCGGGCCGCTGATCGCCGGCAGCATCATCGCCAGCCTGGGCAGCGCCTGGGTGTTTCTGCTGAACGCGGTGCTGTCGGTCGGCGCGGCGGTGGTCATCACGCGCTGGCAGCGCGAACACAAGCCCGACCCGCTGGGGCGCGAGAGCCTGCGCGGCGCCATGCGCGTGGGCCTGCAGTACGTGGCGCAGTCGTACCACCTGAAGGGCGTGCTGATCCGCATCGCCATCTTCTTCTTTCACTCCACCGCGCTGATGGCGCTGCTGCCGCTGGTGGCGCGCCAGATCGAGGGCGGCGACGCCGGCACCTTCACCGTGCTGCTGGCGGCCATGGGCGCGGGCGCCATCGCCTCGACCTTTGCGCTGCCGCGCCTGCGCCAGGCCTGGTCGCGCGACAAGCTGGTGCTGGTGAGCGCCGTCACGCAGGCGCTGACCATGGCGGTGATGGCCGTCAACACCAGCCTGTGGCTTGGCGTGCCCGCCATGGCGATCGGCGGCGCGGCGTGGCTCACGGCGGCCAACTCGCTCAGCGTGTCGGCGCAGATGAGCCTGCCCGACTGGGTGCGCGCGCGCGGCATGTCGATGTACCAGATGGCGATCATGGGCGCCGCCGCATCCGGCGCCGCCGTGTGGGGCCAGGTGGCCACCTGGACCAGCGTGCCGTGGGCGCTGGCACTGGGCGCGGTCAGCGGCAGCGCGGCGATGGCGCTCAGCATGTGGTGGTGGCCGGATCGCGGCGTGATCGACGACCCGACGCCCGCCGGCCCCATGGCGCGGCCCGAAGTGACCACGCCGCCGGGCAGCGGGCACGTGGTGGTGACGGTGGAATACCTGATCGACCCGGCCAACGCGCCGGCGTTTCGCGCGCTGATGGAAGAAAGCCGCCGCTCGCGCCTGCGCCAGGGCGCGGTGGCGTGGGAACTGCTGTCGGACATCAACGAGCCGGGGCGCTTTGTCGAGGTGATCGAAGACGATTCGTGGATCGACCACTTGCGGCGCTTCGAGCGCGTGAGCGCGTCCGACGTGGCGCTGCGCGAACGCAAGATGGCGTATCACCTGGGCGAGGAGCCGCCCGTGGTGCGCCGCGCGGTGCGCGAAAGCACGGTGCGCGGCGGGCGCAAGGTTTTTGAGTCGAATTGAGCGCTGGCGCTTGTGCAGCAAGCGCGAGCAGCTATCAAATCAATAGTTAAAACGATCAGGCGGCGAGCGGCGCGCCGTCGACAAACACCTTCAACTCGCCCGGCTCGAAGGGCGTCCACTGCTCGTCGCGCGTGAGCGGCGTGGTGGCCACCACGGCCACGCGGTCGTCGGGCGTGGTGTGCTCGGCAAAGTTGACGGCCAGCTCCTCGTCGGCCAGCCGCGCGCTGGCAAACGGGTGCTGGCGCACGATGTAGCAGAGCTTTGTCGACGCGTGCGCCCACAGCGCCTCGCCGTTGGACAGCAGCATGTTGAAGGTGCCGTGCCGGGCCACCTGCGGCATCAGCTCGCGCAGCGTGCGCGTCAGTTCATCGACCGGCGGCACGCGCGCGTGCGACTTGGCCAGCTCCTGCATCAGCCAGCAAAAGGCCTGCTCGCTGTCGGTGCTGCCGACGGGGCGAAAGTGCCCGTGCAGGCGCGGCGCGTAGTCCTTCAGGTCGCCGTTGTGCGCAAACACCCAGTAGCGGCCCCACAGCTCGCGCACGAAGGGGTGGCAGTTCTCCAGCATCACCGCGCCCACGGTGGCCTTGCGGATGTGCGAGATGACGTTGCGGCTCTTGATGGGGTAGTTGCGGATCAGCTCGGCCACCGGCGAATCGGCCGCCGCGCTGGGGTCGATGAACAGGCGCGCGCCGCTGCCTTCGAAAAACGCGATGCCCCAGCCGTCGGCGTGGTGGTCGGTGCGGCCGCCGCGCTGCGCGAAACCGGCGAAGGAAAAGGTCACGTCGGTCGGCGTGTTGCAGTTCATCCCGAGCAGCTGGCACATGGCGGCGATTATGCGGCGCGGCCTGTTCCACGCGCGCCCCGCAGCGCTATCATGAACGGCATGAACACGATTCACCGCGCGCTGCACGCCAGCCTGGTCGCTGCAGCGCTGACGCTGGCCGGGGTGGCGCACGCGCAGACCGCGCCGGCCGAGCTGGGCCTCAGCCTGGCCGCCACGTCGGGCTGCCTGAATTGCCACGGCACGGCGCCGCGCGGCGACGCGCCCTCGTTCCTGCACATGCAGGAGCGCGCCGCCGGTCGCGAGGGCGAGCGCGATGCGCTGGCCCGCCACTGGATGCAGGAGATGCGCGCCACCGGCAGCGGCTGGCGCGCCATCGTCGCGCACCGTCAGGTGACCGACAGCACGGCCGGCGCCTTGTTCCGGTGGCTGGGCACGCCGCCGACCAAACCGGTCAACTGACGCGCTCGGCCGCCGCCGCGCAGGGGGGGCAAATGCAGGCCAGCCGCCGCGCATCGGCCGGCACGCGCGCCAGCAAATCCGCGTCGAAGGCGACCTGCGTGCACCAGCACGGCGGTTGCGGCTGGCCGCTGGCGCGCTCGGCTTCCATGGCGCAGCCATTGGCCGCGCCGCACAGCGGGCAGCGGCTCGGGTCGGTCGCGGGGGCGGCGGTCATGTGGGTGGTATTCTGGGGGACAAGGCGCCTGCGCGAACGGTTCGCGGCGCCCAAGCATTCAGGAGCACCCCATGACCCAGGCCCTCACCGCGCCGCAGCGCGATGAACTCAAGCAACTGCTGCTGACGCGCCGCAAGGAATTGCAGCGCCAGATGACGCAGAACCTCGACAACCTGGCGCCATCCGTCAGCGGCGACAGCGTGTCGCAGGACGACGATGCCCGCCTGAAGAACCAGACGCGCGAGGTCGACGGCGCGCTGACCGCGATGGACGCCGACGAATTGGCGCGCATCGACCGCGCGCTGGAGGCGATGGACGACGGCGAATACGGCGTGTGCGTGGTGTGCGGCAAGGACATCCCGTTCGAGCGCCTGAAGGTCGAGCCGATGACGCAGCACTGCATCGTCGACAAAGCCAAGCTGGAGCAGCAGGCGCGCGCCTGAGCGGGTTCTCAATAAAAAGCGGCCCCAGCGCTTGAGGGACAAGCGCGAGCAGCTATCAAAAAAAGAGTGATGCGTCTTGGCTGAAATCGCCATCACGCGTCCGGCGCCAGCGCCGCCAGCAGCGCCTCGCCCCATTCCCACGGCCCGGTCAGCGTGAGCGTGACGACCGTCCAGTCGCCCTCGGGCTGAAGCTGCAGCAGCGCGTCCCACGCGCCGCCTTCGTCCAGCGGCGCGCGCGGGCCGGGCGACTGGGCTTGGGCGGCGTCGATCACCTGCTGCGCCTCGGCCAGCACGGCGGCGACATCGGGCGCACGCACGCTGGCCATGGCTTCCCAGCTGCCGGTGCCGCCGCCGTCGTCGCTGGCGTCGAAGATCAGGTAACTCAAAGTCAAGCGGCGATTTTGACCGCGCCATGAAAAAAGCGACGCCAGGGCGTCGCTTCGTCGTCTGATCGCGCGGTCAGCAGCGAATCAAGCACCCGCCTTCACCTTCTGCCGCCAAGCATGCAGCAGTGGCTCGGTGTAGCCGCTCGGCTGCTCGATGCCCTTGAACACCAGGTCGCACGCTGCCTGGTACGCGGCCGATTTCTTGAAGTTGCCGTGCATGTTGCGGTACAGCTTGTCGCCGCTGTTCTGCTGATCGACCAGCGCCGCCATGCGCTGCAAGGTGGCTTCGACCTGGCCCTTGCTGACGACGCCGTGCAGCAGCCAGTTGGCCATGTGCTGGCTGGAGATGCGCAGCGTGGCGCGGTCTTCCATCAGGCCGACGCCGTGGATGTCGGGCACCTTGGAGCAGCCCACGCCCTGGTCGACCCAGCGCACCACGTAGCCGAGGATGCCCTGCGCGTTGTTGTCCAGCTCCTGCTGCTTTTCCTGCGGTGTCCACTTGGCTTCGGCCACCACGGGGATGCTGAGCAGGCCCGTGAGCAGCTCGTCGCGCAGCGCCGCCGGGTCGGCCTTGGCCAGTTCGGTTTCCATCTGCTGCTGCACGTCGCTCACCAGCACCTGGTGGTAGTGCATCGCGTGCAGCGTGGCGGCGGTCGGGCTGGGCACCCAGGCGGTGTTGGCGCCGGCCTTGGGGTGGCCGATCTTCTGCTTCATCATCTCGGCCATCAAATCGGGCATGGCCCACATGCCCTTGCCGATCTGCGCCTTGCCACGCAGGCCGCAGGCCAGGCCGGTGAGTACGTTGTTGCGCTCGTAGGCCACAATCCAGGCGCTGGTCTTCATGTCGCCCTTGCGGTACACCGGGCCGGCCATCATGCAGCTGTGGATTTCGTCGCCGGTGCGGTCGAGAAAGCCCGTGTTGATGAAGGCCACGCGGCTCTTGGCGGCGTCGATGCAGGCCTTCAGGTTGACCGACGTGCGGCGCTCTTCGTCCATGATGCCGAGCTTGACGGTGTTGTAGGGCAGGTGCAGCAGCTTCTCGACGCGGCCGAACAGCTCGCTGGCAAAGGCCACCTCGGCCGGGCCGTGCATCTTGGGCTTGACGATGTAGACGCTGCCGGTGCGCGAATTGCGCAGGCCATCGGCGCCCTTGCCCTGCAGGTCGTGCATGGCAATCGCCGTGGTGATGGCGGCGTCCATGATGCCTTCCGGGATTTCCTTCCACTCGCCGGCGGCGTCCTTCCACAGGATGGCCGGGTTGGTCATCAAATGGCCGACGTTGCGCACGAACATGAGCGAGCGGCCGTGCAGCGTCACCTCGCCTTCGCCATCGGGCGCCGTGTAGACGCGGTCGGGGTTGAGCCCGCGCTTGACGATCTTGCCGCCCTTGTCGAAACTTTCAGTCAGCGTGCCGCGCAGAATGCCCAGCCAGTTGCGGTAGCCGAGTACCTTGTCCTGCGCGTCGACGCACGCCACCGAGTCTTCCAGGTCGAGGATGGTCGAGACGGCTGCTTCCACCACCAGATCGGCCACGCCCGCCGGGTCGGTCTTGCCGATGGGCGACTTCGGGTCGATGCGAATGTCGAGGTGCAGGCCGTTGTGCACCAGCAGGATCGAGGTCGGCGCCTTGGCCGGCCCTTGGTAGCCAATGAACTGGCTGTTGTCAGCCAGCTTGCTGGACTTGCCGCCCTTGAGCTTCACAACAAGCTCGCCGTCCTTGTTGACGACGTAGCCGGTCGAGTCGATGTGCGAACCTTTCTTGAGCGGCGCGGTGCGGTCGAGCACGTGGCGCGCCCACTCGATCACCTTGGCGCCGCGCTTGGCGTTGTACTTGGCGCCTTTTTCGAGGCCCTTGGTTTCGGGGATCACGTCGGTGCCGTACAGCGCGTCGTACAGGCTGCCCCAGCGCGCGTTGGCGGCGTTCAGCGCGTAGCGGGCGTTCAGGATCGGCACCACCAGCTGCGGGCCGGCCTGCACGGCCAGCTCGTCGTCGACGTTGGTGGTGGTGATCTGCACCTTGTCCGGCTGCGGCACCAGGTAGCCAATGCCTTCGAGGAAGGCGCGGTAGGCGCGCATGTCCTTGATGGGGCCCGGGTTGGCGCGGTGCCAGGTGTCCAGCTCGGCTTGCAGGCGGTCGCGCTCGGCCAGCAGGGCGGCGTTCTTGGGTGCCAGCTCGGTCACCAGGGACGAGAAACCGTGCCAGAAATCGCCCGGCGCCACGCCCACATCGGGCAGCACCTCATCGTTGACGAAGTTATACAGATCGGTGGCGACCTGCAGGTCGTGGACGGGGGTGCGTTCGGTCATGGCGGGCTTTTTGAAGAAGATGAACAAATCGCGCGGGTGGCGCAGGCTGAAGTCCACTTTATTCGATTTGTTTTGAGCAATAAAGAATCATGAGGCTGAAAAACCTTTGACTTTTTTGCAAGTATCGGCCGACGCGGCGCGGCCTTATGCTGCCGGCACACCGAGGAGACCCGCATGCCCGTCTTCGATCCGCAGCAGATCCATCACAGCCCGTACAAGAACAAGGTCGTCAGCGCCGCCGAGGCGGTGCAGCTGATTCACGACGGCGACACCGTGGCCACCGGCGGCTTTGTCGGCATCGGCTTTGCCGAAGGCGTGGCGGTGGCGCTGGAAGAGCGCTTCATCTCCTCGCAGCACCCGCGCGACCTGACGCTGGTCTACGCCGCCGGCCAGGGCGACGGCAAGACGCGCGGGCTGAACCACTTTGGCCACGCCGGCTTGCTGAAACGCGTGATCGGCGGCCACTGGGGTCTGGTGCCCGCGGTGCAAAAGCTCGCGGTCGACAACCTGATCGAGGCCTGGAACCTGCCGCAAGGCGTGATCTGCCATTTGTTCCGCGACATCGCCGCCGGCAAGCCCGGCACGCTCACGCGCGTGGGGCTGGACACCTTTGTCGACCCGCGCCACGGCGGCGGCAAGCTGAACGCGCGCACCACCGACGATCTGGTGCAACTGCTGAAGATCGGCGACGAGGAATGCCTGCTCTACAAGGCCTTTCCGATCCAGGTCGGCATCATCCGCGCCACCACCGCCGACCCCGACGGCAACCTGACCATGGAGCGCGAGGCGCTGACGCTGGAGGCGCTGGCGATTGCCATGGCGGCGCGCAACTCGGGCGGCGTGGTGATCGCGCAGGTCGAGCGCATTGCCGAGCGCGGCACGCTGCACCCGCGCCAGGTCAAGGTGCCGGGCGTGCTGGTCGATGCGGTGGTGCTGGCGCAAGAGCCGGCGCACCACCAGCAGACCTTTGCCGAGCCCTACAACCCGGCCTTTGCGGCCGAAATCCGCGTGCCGATCGACCGCCTGCCGCCCATGGGCCTGTCCGAGCGCAAGGTCATCGCGCGCCGCGCCGCGCTGGAGTTGCGACCGCACCAGGTGGTCAACTTGGGGATCGGCATGCCCGAAGGCGTGGCCAACGTGGCGGCGGAAGAAAAAATCATCGACCTGCTGACGCTGACGGCCGAGCCGGGCGTCATCGGCGGCTTGCCGGCCGGCGGCCTGAACTTTGGCGCGGCGGTGAACCCGCAGGCCATCATCGACCAGCCCTACCAGTTCGACTTCTACGACGGCGGCGGGCTCGACATCGCCGTGCTGGGTCTGGCGCAGGCCGACAGCCACGGCAACCTGAACGTGAGCAAATTCGGCCCGCGCCTCGCCGGCGCGGGCGGCTTCATCAACATCAGCCAGAACGCGCGCACCGTGGTGTTCGTCGGCACCTTCACCACGGGGCAGCTCGAAGTGCGGCTGCATGGGGGCGAGCTGGCCATCGCGCGCGAAGGCGGCGCGCGCAAGTTCGTGCGCGAGGTCGAGCACCGCACCTTCAGCGGTGCCGAGGCCGTGCGGCGCGGCCAGCGCGTGCTGTACGTGACCGAGCGCGCCGTGTTCCGCCTGGTGCCGCAGGGTGATGGCGCCGGCGGCGAGCTGGAGCTGTGCGAGATCGCGCCCGGCATCGATCTGCAGCGCGACGTGCTGGCCCACATGGGGTTCCAGCCGCGCATCGCGGCCGATCTGAAGACCATGGACGCGCGCCTGTTCCGCCCCGAACCGCTCGGCCTGCGCGCGCAGTTGCTGGAGCGCCCGCTGGCCGAGCGCATGCAGCTGGACCGCGCGGCGCGCGTGCTGCACATCGATTTCTCCGGCCTGCAGGTCAACTCGTCGGCCACCATCGCCGGCATCGACGCGGCGGTGCGCGCGCTGCTGCAACCGTTTGGCGAGCGGGTCGACGCGGTGGTGAATTACGACCACTTCGGCATCGTGCCCGAGCTGGTCGATGCCTACGCCGACATGGTGCACCGGCTGGCCGCCGACTGGTACCAGCGCGTCACGCGCTACGGCACCACGGGCTTCGTCAAGTCGCGGCTGAAGCCGTCGCCAGGCGATTGATTCGAATGACGAAATGACTCCGCTGCGCTCCATGACGGAATGACCAGGCGCCCGTCATGGCGCGCCGCGCCGTCATCGATGGCGCAGCCGAGGTCATGCGCCGTAAAGCGCGGTCATCATCAAAAATGATAGCTGCTCGCGCTTGCTGGACGTGCGCCAGCGGCCGATTGGGCTTGAAAGATCACTCCAGCGGCTCGCGCACCGGCCGCACCGCCATCCACAGCGCCGGAATCCACAGCGGCGCCGCCTGCACCACCGCCATCGCCAGGCTGCCGCCGTTGGCGCGCCAGGCCCAGGCCAGTGCCAGCAGCAACAGCAGGCCATGCAGCGCCATGGCCCAGCGGCTGCTTTGCATCAGCAGCCAGCCGACGGCCGCCGAGCCGACGGCGCAGAACAGGTAGTAGGCGCCGCCGCCGCGCCCCAGCATGACCAGCGCGCCAAACAGCAGCAACACGCCCCAGGCGATCAGCACCATGCCGACCAGGCGCGGCGGGCCGTGCGCGCGCTCGCGTGCCTCGTCCTGCTGCGCCATCAGCTGCAGCTGGTCGGCCAGCGCGTCGTGGCGCGGGCGGGGCGCGTCCGGCGTGGCGTCTGGCGGGGTGCCCAGCGACGGCAGCGCGCGCGCGGCCTGCGCCGACGCTGCCTCGGCGCGCACCGTCAGCGTGGGGATGTCGGCCACCGGCGGCGGCGTGCGCACGGCGGGCGGCGGCGCGGTCACCGGCGCGTGGGTCGGCGCTGCAGCCGCCGCCAGCGCCGAGGCGCGCATGCGGCCCTCCAGCTCGGCGCGCGCGCGGCGGCTGCCGCGGTCGGCCAGTTTTTGCAGCTGCGTCAGGCTCAGCGTGCGCACGTCGACGCTGGGCTTGGAGGCGGGCGAGGGCGGGTTCATGGCATGTCACCGGATGCAACGGCGCATGATCGCACGGCCGTGGCGCCGCGCAATGCGCCTTGTGGCGCGGCAACATCGCAGCCGCTGCGGATAATTCCCGCCCATGGACAAGCTCAAGGCCTTCGAGACCTTTGCCTCGGTGGCCACGCGGGGATCTTTAAGCGCCGCCGCGCGCGCCGAGGGCGTGGCGCCGGCCGTGGTCAGCCGCCGGCTCGACGCGCTGGAAGAACACCTGGGCGTCAAGCTGCTGGTGCGCACCACGCGGCGCATCGCGCTGACGCATGAGGGCACGGCGTTTCTGGACGACTGCCAGCGCCTCCTGGCCGACGTGGCGGGCGCCGAGGCCAGCGTGTCGGCCGGCGGCGTGCAGGCCAGCGGCCACCTGCGGCTGACGGCGCCGGCCGGCTTCGGGCGCCGGCACGTGGCGCCGCTGGTGCCGGCCTTTCATGCCGAACACCCGCGCCTGCGCATTTCGCTCAACCTGTCGGACCGCGTGGTCGAGCTGGCGGCCGAGGGCTACGACTGCGCGGTGCGCGTGGGCGATTTGCCCGATTCGTCGCTGGTCAGCATCCGTCTGGCCGACAACCGCCGCCAGGCCGTGGCCGCGCCGGCTTACCTGGCGCGCCGCGGCACGCCGCAGCACCCGCGCGATCTGGCGCGGCACGACTGCCTGGTGCTGTCGTCGGATGCATCGCAAACACGGGGTTGGGCATTTCGCGTGCCGCGAAATGCCGTGGGCCGAAATGACGAACGCACCCCAAAGGGTGCGGGCGTGCCGCGAAATGCCGTGGGCCGAAATGACGAACGCACCCCAAAGGGTGCGGGCGTGCCGCGAAATGCCGTGGGCCGAAATGACGAACGCACCCCAAAGGGTGCGGGCGTGCCGCGAAATGCCGTGGGCCGAAATGACGAACGCACCCCAAAGGGTGCGGGCGTGCCGCGACATGCTGTTGGCCGAGATGACGAACGCACCCTGGCGGGTGCGGGGGCGCCCAACGAGGCCGAGAGCGAGTTGACCTACCTGCGCCCCGGGGGCCCGCTCGATTGTTCCGATGGCCAGGTGCTGCACGACTGGTGCCTGGCCGGGCACGGCATCGCGTGGCGCAGCACCTGGGAGGTGGAGGGCGAAATCGCCGCCGGCCTGCTGGTGCCGGTGCTGGAGGACTTTGCCGCGCCGCCCAACGGCATCTACGCCATCCTGCCGCACGCCACGCGCCACCTGCCGCTGCGGGTGCGGCTGTGGGTTGATTTCTTGCGCCAGCGCTATGGCGACCCGGCCTTCTGGCGCGCGGCGGCGCAGGCGGATTCATGATGAAAAATGGCTCCAGCGCACGTCCAACAAGCGCGAGCAGCTATTGTTTTGATACTTCAGCGCACGACGCGCTACCATCGCTCCATGCTTGAACCCTGGCTGGCTTTCTTTCACATCAGCGCGATCCTGGGCTGGATCGTGTTTGCGTCGAGCGAGGCCGCGCTGTGCCGGCGCGAATGGCTGAACGCCGCCGTGGTGCAGCGGCTGGCGCGGCTCGACCGCATCCTGTGGATCGCCACCGCCGCCGTGCTACTGACCGGGCTGGCGCGCATATACCTGGGCGCCAAGGGCGCGGCGTGGTACTGGGGCAACTGGCTGCTGCACCTGAAGCTGACGCTGTTCTTTATCACCGCGCTGCTCATGATCGGCCCCACGCGCCGCATCGCGCGCTGGCAGGCCCGCCTGGCCGCCGGCGGCAGCCTGCCGCCCGAGGCCGAGATCAGCGGCGTGCGCAAGCTGGTGATGATCGAAACGCACCTGGTGGCGCTGATTCCGCTGGCGGCGGTGTTCCTGGCGCGCGGCTTCGGGGCTTGATCTGCTTTTGAATTGATAGCTGCTGGCGCTTGACTGACAAGCGCCGGAGCCTGTTTTGGCCTTGAAGCCAGCGCGTCAGCCGCTGTTGCGCAGGCCCGAGGCGATGCCGTTGATGGTGATGTGGATGCCGGCGGCCAGGCGCGCGCTGGTGTCGCCGGCGCGGTAGCGCTTGAGCAGCTCGACCTGCAGGTGGTTGAGCGGGTCCATGTAGGGCGAGCGCAGCTGCAGCGACTGCCGCAGCGTGCGGTTGTCGGCCAGCAGCTCGTCCTGCTCCAGGATGGCCAGCAGATGCCGCCGCGTCAGCGCCCATTCGGCGCTGATGCGCTCGAAGATGCGGCTGCGCAGTGCCACATCGGTCACCAGGTCGGCATAGCGCGAGGCGATGGCCAGGTCGGTCTTGGCCAGCACCATGTCCATGTTCGACAGCAGGCTGACAAAGAACGACCACGTGCGCCGCATCTCGCGCAGGCTGGCCAGGCCCTCCGGGTGCGCCTGCAGATAACCTTCCACCGCCGAGCCGAAGCCGTACCAGCCGGGCAGCATCAGCCGGCACTGCGACCAGCTGAAGACCCAGGGGATGGCGCGCAAATCCTCGATGCGCTGCGACGGCTTGCGCGACGCCGGGCGGCTGCCGATGTTGAGCGCCGCGATTTCCGACACCACCGTGGACTGCTGGAAGTAAGTGGCAAAGCCCGGCGTCTCGTACACCAGCGCGCGGTAGGCCGCGAAGGCGCGCTGCGACAACGCGTCCATCACCGGCTGAAAGCGCTGCGCCGCGGCCGCCTCGCCGGCCTGCTGGGCCAGACTGGCTTCCAGCGTGGCGGCCAGCAGCACCTCCAGGTTGCGCCGGCCGGTTTCAGGCGTGCCGTACTTGGCGGAAATCACCTCCCCCTGCTCGGTCAGCCGGATCTGGCCTTGCACCGCGCCCGGCGGCTGCGCCAGGATGGCGTGGTAGGACGGGCCACCGCCGCGCCCCACCGAGCCGCCGCGGCCATGAAACAGCCGCAGCCGCACGCCATGCGCCTGGCACACCTGCACCAGGGCGATTTCGGCCTTGTACAGCTCCCAGCCCGAGGTGAGAAAGCCGCCGTCCTTGTTGCTGTCGGAATAGCCGAGCATGACTTCCTGCTCGTCGCCGCGCGTGGCCACCAGGCTGCGGTAGCCGGGCAGGCGAAACAGCGCGTCCATGATGGCCGCGCTGCGCTGCAGGTCGTCGATGGTCTCGAACAGCGGGATCAGGTTGACGTCGGTGCGCGGCTCGGGTCCGGCCCGCAGCAGGCCGCTTTCCTTGAGCAGCAGCGCCAGCTCCAGCATGTCCGACACGCCATCGGCCTTGGAGATGATGCAGTTGACGAGGGCGGCGCTGCCATGCTGCTGACGAATCTCGCGCGCGGCATCGAAGATGGCCAGCTCGGCGCGCGTTTCCTCGCTGTAGTCGAGGTAGGACGAGCGCAGCGGGCGGGTCGAGGCCAGTTCTTCGCCGAGCAGCGCGATGCGCGCGTCCTCGGGCAGGGCCGCGTAGTCGGCGCAGCGGCCGGCCTGCGCCAGCAGCTCGGCCACGGTGCGCACGTGCACGTCCGAGTTCTGGCGCAGGTCGATGGGCGCCAGGTGAAAGCCGAACACCTGCACCGCGCGCTGCAGCCGCGCCAGCCGCCCGTTGGCCAGCGCGGCGCTGCCGTGGCTGCGCAGCGATTCCGACAGCACCGCCAGGTCGGCGCCCAGCGCGTCGGGGCCGGCATACGGCGCGGCGTCGGCCACGCCGTGCTGCGGCGGCGCGCTGGGGTCGAGCTGCCGGTGCGTGGCGGCCAGGCGGGCGTAGATGCCGATCAGCGCGCGGCGGTAGGGCTCGTCGGCGCGCTGCGGCGAGGGGTCGGCCGCGCGTTCGGCCAATGCCAGCAGCGCCGGCGT
Source organism: Ottowia sp. (assembly GCA_018060485.1). Lineage (GTDB taxonomy): Bacteria > Pseudomonadota > Gammaproteobacteria > Burkholderiales > Burkholderiaceae_C > Ottowia. Next base: position 14,559 of record JAGOVZ010000027.1, read on the forward strand.
GGGGCGCACCAGCAGCTCGGACAGCGCCAGCTCGCTGCCCAGCGCGTGGGCCTCGGCCTGGTAGCGCGCCAGCGCCATGGACGACTGCAGCCGCATGGCCTGCCGCAGCGTCTCGGCGGTGACGAAGGGGTTGCCGTCGCGGTCGCCGCCGATCCAGCTGCCGACGCGCATCAGGGGCGGCAGCTGCCAGGGCTGGCCAGGAAAGTGCTGGCGCAACTGCCGCTCGGCCTGCAGGTACAGGCGCGGCAGCTCGGTGAAGAAGGTTTCCTCGAAGTAGCTGATGCCGTTGCGCACCTCGTCGATCACGTTGAGCCGCACCGGGCGCAGCATGCGGGTCTGCCACATGCGCAGCACGGCGTCGGTCAGGCAGGTGTCGTTGTCGGCGGCTTCCTCGGGCGTGAGGCGCTGGCGCTCGCGCTCGTCCAGCAGGCGCGCGATCAGGCGGTGGTTGTGGATCAGGCTCTGGCGTTGCACCTCGGTGGGGTGCGCGGTGAGCACCGGGGCGACCAGCGCGTGGCCCAGCACGTCCGCCAGCGCTTCGGCGCTCACGCCATCGGCCGCCAGGCGGCCCAGCGCATGGGCCAGGCTGCCTTCGCGCGGTGGCGCGTCGGCCAGGTCGTGGGCGCGCCGGCGGCGCAGGTGGTGCTCGTCCTCGGCAATGTTGGCCAGCTGCAGGAAGTAGCTGAAGGCGCGCACCACCACCTGGGCCTGCGCCTGCGGCAGCGGATCGAGCAGCGCGGCCATGCCGGCGCGCGCTTCGGGGTGGTTGTGCCGCGCAAACTGGATGGCGGTGCGCCGCACCTGCTCGACCAGCTCGTACAAGGCCTGGCCTTCCTGCTGGCGCAGCGTGTCGCCCAACAGGCGGCCAAGCAGGCGGATGTCGTCGCGCAGCGGGGTGTCCTTGTCGAGCGGCGTGTCGGTGGTGGCGTGCGGCGAAGAAGCGGCCATGGGTGCGTGCAGGTCGGGCGTGGTGGGGTGGTGACGATCATCGCCGATCGTGCGCAGGCGGCAAACCGCCACCCGCCTAGAATCCGTCGATGCAATCCGTGAAGAACGAACTGCTTGCCGCGCTGGCGGCCGAGCTGGAAAAAATCGCGCCCGGCGCGGGCGACAAGGCCGCGTTTGAATCGCCCAAGCAGGCCGCGCACGGCGACCTGGCGGTGACCGCCGCCATGCAACTGGCCAAGCCGCTCAAAAGCAACCCGCGCGCGCTGGGCGAGCAATTGAAGGCCGCGCTGGAAGCGGCACCCGCTTTTCAGCGCTGGGTCGACGCCATCGAAGTGGCCGGCCCCGGCTTTCTGAACATTCGCCTGAAACCCACCGCCAAGCAGCAGACGGTGCGTGATGTGCTCACGGAAAAAGAGCGCTTCGGGCAATCCAGTCAAGCGCTGGGCAAGGTTTTGGTTGAATTCGTCAGCGCCAACCCGACCGGCCCGCTGCACGTCGGCCACGGGCGCCAGGCGGCGCTGGGCGATGCCATCTGCAATCTGTTCGCCACGCAAGGCTGGCAAGTGCACCGCGAGTTTTATTACAACGATGCCGGCGTGCAGATCGAGACGCTGGCCAACTCGGTGCAGTTGCGCGCCAAGGGCTTGAAGCCCGGCGACGCCGGCTGGCCCGAAGCGGCGTACAACGGCGACTACATCGCGGACATCGCGGCCGACTTTCTGGCGAAAAAAACCGTGCAGGCGGACGACCGCAGCTTCACCGCCAGCGGTGATGTGGAGGATCTGGACAGCATCCGCCAGTTCGCCGTCGCCTACCTGCGGCACGAGCAGGACAAGGACTTGCAGGCGTTTCGCCTGAAGTTTGACGAGTACTACTTGGAATCCAGCCTGTACACCTCGGGTCGGGTCGAGGCCACGGTCAAGAAGCTGATCGACGCCGGCAAGACCTACGAGCAGGACGGCGCCCTGTGGCTGCGCTCGACCGACTACGGCGACGACAAAGACCGCGTGATGCGCAAGTCCGACGGCGGCTACACCTACTTCGTGCCCGACGTCGCTTACCACATCAGCAAGTGGGAGCGCGGCTACCCCAAGGTCGTGAACATCCAGGGCACCGACCACCACGGCACCATCGCCCGCGTGCGCGCCGGGCTGCAGGCGGCGGGCGTCGGCATCCCTGCCGGCTACCCCGACTACGTGCTGCACACCATGGTGCGCGTGATGAAAGGCGGCGAAGAGGTCAAGATCAGCAAGCGCGCCGGCAGCTACGTCACGCTGCGCGATCTGATCGAATGGACCAGCGCCGATGCGGTGCGTTTCTTTTTGCTCAGCCGCAAGCCCGACACCGAATACACCTTCGATGTCGACCTGGCGGTGGCCAAGAACAACGACAACCCGGTGTATTACGTGCAGTACGCACATGCCCGCATCTGCTCGGTGCTGGACGCCTGGGGCGGCGACGTGGCAACGTTGGCCGAGGCCGATCTGGCGCCGCTCGACACCTCGGCGGCGCAGGCGTTGATGCTGCAGCTGGCCAAGTACCCCGAGATGCTCACCGCCGCCGCAGAGGACTTTGCCCCGCACGACGTGACCTTCTACCTGCGCGAGCTGGCCGCCAGCTACCACAGCTATTACGACGCCGAGCGCATCCTGGTCGATGATGAAACGGTGAAAAAAGCCCGTCTGGCCCTGGTCGCCGCGACGGCGCAGGTGTTGCACAATGGCCTGTCGGTGCTGGGCGTGTTGGCCCCCACCCGGATGTAGAGCGTTATTCCACCATGAATTTGAGTCTTATTCGTGCGCGCCAGGCGCAGCGCGGCAGCACCTTCCTCGGCATCATCCTGGGCGTGGTCGTCGGCCTGGCGGCGGCGCTGGGCGTGGCGATCTACGTCGCCAAGGTGCCGGTGCCCTTTGTCAACAAGAACACCTCGCGCACCAGCGGCCAGGACGCCGCCGAGGCACAGAAAAACCGCGACTGGGACCCGAACGCCCCGCTGCGCAGCCGCAACGGCGCCAAGCCCAGCACGCCCAGCAGCGGCGTTGCCACCGGCACCGTGGCGCCCGCGCCCGATCCGGCGCCGATCCCCGCGCCCGCCGAAGTCACGCGCGCCACGCCGCGCACGCCCGCGGTGCCGGCGCCGGCCGAGGTGAAGCCGGGCGACGATTCGCGCACTGCCGCCACCAAGCCGCCGGCGCGCAACACCGACAAGCCGGCCGATCCGCCTGCGCCCGCGGTGGCGGCCAAGCCGCCCGCGCCGGCGCAGTTGCCGTCGCGCGCGCCGTCGAACGACCCGCTGGGCGAGTTGGCCGCCGCGCGCGCCGGCACCGCAACGGCGCCCGCCGCCGACCCGTTCACCTATTTCGTGCAGGCCGGCGCCTTCCGCACGCAGGAAGACGCCGACGGCCAGCGCGCCCGCCTGTCGCTGATGGGCGTCGAAGCGCGCGTGACCGAGCGCGAGCAGGCCGGCCGCACGGTGTACCGCGTGCGCGTTGGCCCGTTCCAGAACAAGGACGCCGCCGACCGCGTGAAAGACCGGCTGGATGGCAACGGGTTTGATTCGGCGCTGGTGCGCGTGCAGAGATGATCCCCCCTGTGGCGCCTGCGGCGCCTTCCCCCCAGGGGGACAACGCCAGTGGCCGGGCCAAGCCCGTTCCACGGCGTTCCCGAATGGCCTGCTCCGCGGCCCTTTTGGGGCTTGCTGCGCAGCCCCATGTTCCAAATTCGTCACACAGTCGCGGAACTCGGCAGCAATGCCCTCACTCTGACGCTCGTTACAACGGATTCTTGAGCTTATGAAACGTCGTGAATTCACCTTGGGCGCTGCCCTTGTCGCTGTGCCCGGCCTGCTGGCCCTGCCGGCCCACGCCCAGTCGGGGCCTGGCTATGTGACGCTGAAGGAGCGCGCGCCGGTCGATGCGCCGGCGGGGCAGGTCGAGGTGGTCGAGTTCTTCTCGTACGGCTGCTCGCACTGCAAGAACTTCGAGCCGACCTTCCAGGCCTGGAAGAAGGCGGCGCCCAAGGATGTGGCGGTGCGCATGGTGCACGTGGGCTTTCAGAGCAGCTTCGAGCCGCTGCAGCGCATCTACTACACGCTGGAGACCATGGGCCCGGCCGCGCTCGACAAGGTGCACGCCAAGGTGTTCGAGGCGCTGCAGACCGAGCGCAAGCGCCTGGACAAGCCCGAAGTGCTGTTCCCCTGGATCGCCGAGCAGGGCATCGACCGCGCCAAGTTCGAGGAAACCTACAAGTCCTTTGGCGTCGCCAGCAAGGTGCGCCGCGCGGTGCAAATCCAGGAGGCCTA
>JAGOVZ010000156.1 GCA_018060485.1 Ottowia sp.
CGGCATATATCAACAACAAACTATTGGTTTGTTTTGGCATAAAGCCTCGCTACATTGCCGGCTGACTTGAATCCAGCCCGCGATGTACCAGTACACCGATTTCGACCGCCAGTTCGTCACCCTGCGCGCCCAGCAATTCCGCGACCAGCTCGAGCGCTGGCAGCGCGGCGAGCTGACCGACGAGCAACTGCTGCCCCTGCGCCTGCAAAACGGCTGGTACATCCAGCGCTATGCCCCCATGGCGCGCATCGCCGTGCCGTATGGCGAAATCAGCAGCACGCAGTTGCGCATGCTGGCCCGCATCGCGCGCGACTACGACCGGCCCGACCCCGAATTGCTGGCCCACGCGCAGCAAACGCAAGACGAGCTGCAAGCCTCGCAGCCCGGTTTGACGCTGGCCGCGCCGCCGCTGAAGTTCGGCTACGGCCACTTCACCACGCGCACCAACGTGCAGTTCAACTGGATCCCCATCACCAAGGCGGCCGACGTGATGGACCTGCTGGCCAGCGTGCACATGCATGGCATCCAGACCAGCGGCAACGCCATCCGCAACATCACCTGCGAAGCGCTGGCCGGCATCGCGGCAGACGAGATCGTGGACACGCGCCCGTTTGCGGAGATCACGCGCCAGTGGAGCACGCTGCACCCCGAATTCGCCTTTTTGCCGCGCAAGTTCAAGATTGCCTTCAACGGCGCCGAGGAAGACCGCGCCGCCACCGGCTGGTACGACATCGGCATCCAGGCGCTGCGCAACGACGCAGGCGACGTCGGCTTCACCGTCAAGGTGGGCGGCGGCATGGGCCGCACGCCGGTCATCGGCAGCATCGTGCGTGAATTTCTGCCCTGGGCCGAACTGCTCAACTACATCGAAGCCGTCGTGCGCGTCTACAACCGCTACGGCCGGCGCGACAACAAGTGGAAGGCGCGCATCAAGATTCTGGTCAAAGCCGAAGGGCAGAAGTTCATCGACGAGGTCGAGGCCGAATACGCCGCCATCGTCCAGCAAGACGGCGCGCCCCACACCATCACCCAAGCCGAGCTGGACCGCGTCACGGCCAACTTCGTCGTGCCGCCGCTGCGGCCCGCCGGCGTGCCCAGCGAAGTCAGCATTACCGCCAAGCCGTTTCAGCGCTGGCTGACGCAGAACGTGGGCAAGCACCGCCTGCCCGAGCTCTGCGTCGTCACCCTCTCCTTCAAGCGCCCCGGCTGGGCGCCGGGCGATGCCGATGCCGACACGCTGGATGCGCTGGCCGATCTGGCCGATCAGTTCAGCGCCGGCGAAGCACGCCTGACGCACGAGCAGAACCTGCTGCTGCCCTGGGTCCACTCCGGCGACCTGCCCGCGCTGTACGAGCGTGCCAAGGCGCTTGGCCTGGTGCAACCCAACATCGGCCTGCTCACGGACCTGATCGCCTGCCCGGGGGGCGACTTCTGCTCGCTGGCCAACGCGCGCGCCATCCCGATTGCCGCCGCGCTGACCGAGCTGTACCAGGACATCGACGAGGTGACCGATCTGGGCCCCATCGACCTGCACATCAGCGGCTGCATCAACTCGTGCGGCCACCACCACAGCGGCCACATCGGCATCCTGGGCGTCGACAAGGACGGCAAGGAGTGGTATCAGGTCACGCTGGGCGGCAGCGACGGCTCGGCCCTGTCGGGGCCCGCCACGCCGGGCAAGGTGGTTGGCCCGTCGTTTTCCGCCGCCGAAGTGCCGGCCGTGGTCGAGGCGATTCTGGACACCTATCGCGAGCTGCGCACAAGCGCTGCCGAGCGCTTCATCGACACGCTGCGGCGCGTCGGCCACGACCCGTTCAAGCAGGCGGCCAACGGCGCGCGCCGCATTGACCACCGTGCCGCACGCCAGGCCGAAGAAGCCACCGCCTGAATCCAGCGAAAGATAACTATGAAAATAATAGCTGCAAGCGCAAGCCCCACAAGCGCCAACGCCCCAAAAACCTTAAAAGTCGCCAATGACGCCGACCTGGCCGCGCTGGCGGCCGAGGGTGCACTGAACGGCATCGAGCGGGTCGAGTTGGACTTTCCCAAATTCACCGATGGCCGCGCTTTCAGCCAGGCCGTACTGCTGCGCCGCCGCTTTGGCTTTGCCGGCGACATCCGCGCCACGGGCGACGTGCTGATCGACCAACTGGTGCAAATGGCGCGCAGCGGCTTCACCAGCGCCGTGCTGGCACCCGGCGTGGATGCGGCCGCGGCCGAGCGCCAGTTTGCGCGCTACAGCGCCTTCTACCAGGGCGATGCGCTGCAGCCGCGCCCGCACTTCGCCCGCAACGACGGCGAGCGGGAGGCCGCGTGAGCGCCGCCGTCAGCCTGCTCGGCGGCGACGCGCCCACGGCGTCGGCCATCGATCTCTACGCCAAGCCCTCGCCCGACTTTTCGACCAAGCTGCACGAGACCATCGTCACGCTGCTCAAGGCCGCATCCGCCGGCCCGGTGGCACAGGCCAACAGCCTGGGCGCCGAGGACATGGTCATCACGCACCTGATCAACGCGCACCAGCTGCCCATCGGCGTCTTCGTGCTCGACACCGGCGCGCTGCACGCGGAGAGCCTGGCGCTGCTCGAACGCCTGCAAGCCCAGCAGGCCGGGTATGCGCACGCGCCGCTCACCGTGTACCGCCCGGTCGCCGAAGCGGTGGTGCAGTTCGTGGCACGCGAAGGTCAGGATGCAATGTACAAGAGCATCGAACTGCGCAAGGCCTGCTGCGGCATCCGCAAGCTGGAGCCGCTGGCGCGCGCGCTGGCTGGCCAGGCCGCCTGGGTCACCGGTTTGCGCAAAGAGCAATCGGGCGCCCGCGCAGACGTGGCCTTGGTCGACCGCTCTGAAGAACAGAGCAAAGGCCTGCTCAAGTACAACCCGCTGGCACACTGGAGCTGGGGCGACGTGTGGCACTACATCGCGCAGAACGCGGTCGACTACAACCCGCTGCACGATCAGTTCTACCCCAGCATCGGCTGTGAGCCCTGCACCCGCGCCATCACGCTGGGCGAAGACTTTCGCGCCGGGCGCTGGTGGTGGGAAGACGAGGCCGCCAAGGAATGCGGCCTGCATGTGAAGGATTCCAACTCCCTCCCGCTCTGGGGGAGGGTTGGTGTGGGGGCCAACCACCTCCCCGACGATCCGAGCGGCCCCCATCCCCACCTTCCCCCAGCGGTGGAAGGAGCCAGTCAGAAAGCCCACGCATGAACGCGCGCACCCATATCGATCTGCTGCAACCCGCAGCGCACCACCTGTCCAACGCCCACCTCGACGCGCTGGAAGAAGAAACCATCTTCATCCTGCGCGAAGTCGCCGCCGCGTTTGAGCGCCCCGCGCTGCTGTTTTCGGGCGGCAAGGATTCGCTGGTGATGCTGCGCTGCGCAGAGAAAGCCTTTGGCGCGGGCCGCATTCCGTACCCGCTGCTGATGATCGACACTGGCCACAACTTCCCCGAAGTGACCGATTTTCGCGACCAGCGCGCTGCGGAATTGAAAGCAGAGCTGATCGTGCGCAGCGTCGAAGACAGCATGGCGCGCGGCACCGTGCGCCTGGCCCACCCTGGTGAATCGCGCAACGTGCACCAGTCGGTCACGTTGCTGGAAGCCATCGAGGAATTCCGCTTCGACGCCCTGATCGGCGGCGCGCGGCGCGACGAAGAAAAGGCGCGCGCCAAGGAACGCATCTTCAGTCACCGCGACAGCTTTGGCCAGTGGCAACCCAAGTCTCAGCGGCCCGAGCTGTGGACGCTGTTCAACACGCGCCTGGCCCCCGGCGAGCATTTCCGCGTGTTCCCGATCAGCAACTGGACCGAACTGGACGTGTGGCAGTACATCGAGCGCGAGCAGATCGCCCTGCCGTCGATTTACTACGCGCACCCGCGCGAAGTGGTGGAGCGCCGTGGCCTGCTGGTGCCCGTGACCCCGCTCACGCCGCCGAAGGATGGCGAGGCGGTGGAGACCCGCACCGTGCGTTTTCGCACCGTGGGCGACATCACCTGCACCTGCCCGGTCGAAAGCGATGCCGCCACGCCCGGACAGATCGTCATCGAAACCCTGGCCGCCGACGTGAGCGAGCGCGGGGCGACGCGCATGGACGACAAGACGTCCGAGGCCTCGATGGAGAAGCGCAAGAAGGATGGGTACTTCTAAAAACCCAACATCCGGAGGCGAAAGCAAAGGTTCCGCGAAGGACGCGAAAGAAAACCTTTTTGAACTTGTCTTTTTCGCGTTCTTCGCGTGATCTTCGCGTCCTTCGCGTCCGGCTGTTCGAGAAAGCTTCACCATGACCACTACAACATCTATAGCTGCCCGCGCTTACCCCACAAGCGCCAGCGACCCCAAAGACACCGCATCCGCGCTGCGCTTCATCACCTGCGGCAGCGTCGATGACGGCAAGAGCACGCTCATCGGCCGCCTGCTGGTCGACAGCAAGGCCGTGCTGCAAGACCACCTGGCCGGCGTCACGCGGGGCGGCGAGGCGGATCTGGCGCTGCTCACCGACGGCCTGCAGGCCGAGCGTGAGCAAGGCATCACCATCGACGTGGCCTACCGCTATTTCAATACCGAAGCGCGCAAGTTCATCATCGGCGACGCGCCGGGGCACGAGCAGTACACGCGCAACATGGTCACCGCCGCCTCGCAGGCCGATGCCGCGGTGGTGCTGGTCGATGCCACCAAGCTCGACTGGGCCGATGCCGGTTTGGCGCTGCTGGCGCAGACGCGGCGCCATTCGCTGCTATTGAATCTGTTGCGCGTGCCCTCGGTGGTGTTTGCCATCAACAAGCTGGACGCGGTGGCCGAACCCGAGCAGGCCTACCTGCACATCCGCGGCGCGCTGCAGGCTTTTGCGCGCGAGGCCGGGATCGAGCCCGCGGCCATAGTGCCGGTGTCGGCGCTCAAAGGCTGGAACGTGGTCGAAGCCGGCCAGGCCCAGCCCGGCTGGTGCGGCTACGTTGGGCCGACGCTGCTGGAGATTCTGGAGCGCCTGCCCGTGACGCCGCGCGAAGCGCACCTGCCACTTGCCCTTCCGGTGCAATGGGTCGAAAAACCCACGGCCGAGCTTCAGGCCGCGCAGAGCGCCGAAGCACAAGGCCGCCGCGTGTTCTGGGGCCGCGTGGCCACCGGCAGCGTGGCGCCGGGCATGCCGGTGCAACTGCTGCCCGGCGGCCAGAACGCGGTGGTAGCGCAGGTGCTCGATCACGCGCGCCAGCCGGGCCGCATCGGCGCCGGCCACAGCGCCGGCATCGTGCTCGACCGCGAAGTCGACGTGTCGCGCGGCGACTGGATCGTGGCGGCGCGCAAGCCGCACGCCGTGGTCGCGGCCGATGATTTCGACGACGACGCGCTGCCGCAAGCCGTCTGGCCGACCACGCGCGAGCTGTCGGCCACCATCGCCTGGCTCGACGACGAGCCGCTGGTGGCCGGTCGCGTGTACTGGGCGCTGCACGGGCACCGCTGGGTCAAGGCCAAGGTCAAGCGCGTGGTCGAGCGCCTGAACATCCACACCCTGGCGCGCGAGGAAGCCGCGCAACTGCCGCCCAATGCCATCGGCCACGTCGAGCTGGCGCTGCAAGAGCCGATTCCGGCCACCGCCTTTGCCCACAGCCGCGTGCTGGGCGCGCTGATCCTGGTCGACACGGCCAGCCACAAGACGGCCGGCGCGGTGCTGGTCCGCTGAAGGCACCCACCCGACAAAGACCCCAGCGCGCGCAACCCTTTTGCGTTCAAGGCTTCAGCCGCCCGCCCGCGGGTGAGGGCCTAAAATCGCAGGTTCACCCCGCGCAGTGCTGCGCGCTTTGCAAGATCACTCGACTCGCTCGTTCCAAGAAATCCCATGACCCACGTTGTCACCGAAGCCTGCATCAACTGCAAATACACCGATTGCGTGGACGTCTGCCCCGTCGATTGCTTCAAGGAAGGCCCGAACTTTCTCACCATCGACCCCGACGAGTGCATCGACTGTGCCGTCTGCATCCCCGAGTGCCCGGTCAACGCCATCTACGCCGAAGAAGACCTGCCCAAGGATCAGCTTCACATGACCCAGATCAACGCCGAATTGGCGCGCTCGCCCAACTACAAGACGCTGACCA
>JAGOVZ010000157.1 GCA_018060485.1 Ottowia sp.
ACGCCGCCTACCACCATCAGGGCCAGCCCACGGTACTTCTGGTCAAGACCATCAAGGGCTACGGCATGGGCAAGGCCGGCGAGGCGCGCAATACCGTGCACCAGACCAAGAAGCTGTCGGACGAGGATGTGCGCTACATCCGCGACCGCTTCAACATACCCGTGCCGGACAGCGAGCTCGACAAGCTGCCGTATTACAAGCCGGCCGACGACACGCCCGAGATGCGCTACCTGCACGAGCGGCGCAAGGCGCTCGGCGGCTACCTGCCCACGCGGCGCACCAAGGCCGACGAGAGCTTTACCATCCCGTCGCTGGAGACCTTCAAGTCGGTGATCGAGCCCACGGCCGAAGGCCGCGAGATCAGCACCACGCAAGCCTTTGTGCGCTTCCTCACGCAACTGTTGCGCGACAAGGCCTTCGGCCCGCGGGTGGTGCCGATTCTGGTCGACGAGGCGCGCACCTTCGGCATGGAAGGGCTGTTCCGCCAGATCGGCATCTACAACCCGAAAGGCCAGCTCTACACCCCGGTCGACCGCGACCAGGTGATGTACTACAAGGAAGACAAGGCCGGCCAGATCCTGCAAGAGGGCATCAACGAAGCCGGCGGCATGGCCAGCTGGATAGCAGCCGCCACCAGCTACAGCACGAGCAACCGCATCATGATGCCGTTCTACGTGTACTACTCGATGTTCGGCTTCCAGCGCTTTGGCGATCTCGCCTGGGCGGCGGGCGACATGCAGGCGCGCGGCTTCCTGCTGGGCGGCACCAGCGGGCGCACCACGCTCAACGGCGAGGGCCTGCAGCACGAGGACGGCCACAGCCAAGTGCTGGCCAGCACCATTCCCAACTGCGTGAGCTACGACCCGACCTTTGCTCACGAGGTCGGCGTGATCCTGCACCATGGCCTGAAGCGCATGGTCGAAAAGCAGGACAACGTCTACTACTACCTGACGCTGCTGAACGAAAACTACCCGATGCCCGGCCTGACCGAAGGCACCGAAGAGCAGATCATCAAGGGCATGTACCTGTGCAAGCCCGGCGCCGAGGCGGCAGGCAAGGGCGGCGCGCCGCGCGTGCAGCTGCTGGGTTCGGGCACCATCCTGCGCGAAGGCATTGCCGCGCAAGAGCTGCTGCTGAAAGACTGGGGCGTGGTGGCCGACGTGTGGAGCTGCCCCAGCTTCAACGAGCTGGCGCGTGAGGGCCAGGACTGCGAGCGCTGGAACCTGCTGCACCCGACCGAGACGGCGCGCGTGCCCTTCGTCGCGCAGCAACTGGCCGGCCACCCCGGCCCGGTGATCGCGTCCACCGACTACATCCGCGCCTTCACCGAGCAGATTCGCCCCTTCATGCCGAAGGACGACAAGGGTCAGGTGCGCCGCTACACGGTGCTGGGCACAGACGGCTTTGGCCGCAGCGACTTCCGCAGCAAGCTGCGCGAGCACTTCGAGGTCAACCGCCACTACATCGTGATCGCCGCGCTGCGCGATCTGGCGCTGGACGGCAAGCTGCCCATGAGCCGCGTGGCCGACGCCATCAAGCAGTACGGCATCCAGACCGACAAGATCAACCCGCTGTACGCCTGAAGCGAGGAGACGAACATGGCATTGGTGGAAGTCAAGGTCCCCGACATCGGCGACTTCAAGGACGTGGCCGTCATCGAACTGCTCGTCAAGCCCGGCGACACGGTGAAGGCCGAGCAATCGCTCATCACCGTTGAAAGCGACAAGGCGTCGATGGAAATCCCGTCGAGCACGGCCGGCGTGGTGAAAGATCTGAAGGTCAAGATCGGCGACACGGTGAACGAGGGCAGCGTGGTGCTGGTGCTTGAAGCAGCAGGTTCTGAAGAAAAAGCGGCGCCAGCGCAGGCTGCGCCTGCGGCAGCAGCTCCTCAATCCGTAGCATCGCCGGCGCCAGCCGCCGCACCAGCGGCCCCGTCGGGCGCGGTTGAAGTGCGCGTGCCCGACATCGGCGACTTCAAGGACGTCGCCGTCATCGAGGTCTTCGTCAAGCCCGGCGACACCGTCAAGGTCGAGCAAAGCCTGATCACCGTCGAGTCCGACAAGGCGTCGATGGAGATCCCGTCCAGCGCGGCCGGCGTCATCAAGGAGATGAAGGTCAAGGTCGGCGACAAGATCAACCAGGGCGATCTGTTGGCGATGGTGGAAGGCACGGGCGCTGCCCCTGCCGCGGCGCCTGCGCCTGCAGCCGCACCCGCCGCTTCTGAACAAAAAGCGGCTCCAGCGCCCGCCCAGCCAGCGCAAGCAGCTCCCAAATCAGAAGCAAGCAGCGCGGCCGCACCCGCGCCGCACGACCCCACCAAGCCGCCCATCGGCCTGCCCCACGCCAGCCCGTCCGTGCGCAAGTTCGCGCGCGAGCTGGGTGTGCCGCTGGACGAGGTCAAGGGCAGCGGCCCCAAGGGCCGCATCACGCAGGACGACATGCAGAACTTCACCAAGGCCGTGATGTCTGGTACCGCGCGCACCAAGGCGCAAGGCGCCGCGCCGGCAGCCGGCGGTGGGGCGGTCACGGGCGGCGGCGAGCTGAACCTGATCCCGTGGCCGAAGGTCGACTTCGCCAAGTTCGGCCCCATCGAGCGCAAGGAGATGAGCCGCATCAAGAAGATCAGCGGCGCCAACCTGCTGCGCAATGCGATCATGATTCCGGCCGTCACCAACCACGACGACGCCGACATCACCGACCTGGAAGCCTTCCGCGTCTCCACCAACAAGGAGAACGAGAAGAGCGGCGTCAAGGTCACCATGCTCGCCTTCCTCATCAAGGCCTGCGTGGCCGCGCTGAAGAAATTCCCCGAGTTCAACTCCAGCCTGGATGGCGACGCGCTGATCTACAAGCAGTTCTGGCACATCGGCTTTGCCGCCGACACGCCGAACGGCCTGGTCGTGCCGGTGATCAAGGACGCCGACAAGAAAGGCGTGCTGCAGATCAGCGAAGAAATGGGCGCGCTGGCCAAGAAGGCGCGCGACGGCAAGCTCGGCCCGGCCGACATGAGCGGCGCCACCTTCACCATCTCTTCGCTGGGCGGCATTGGCGGGCGCTACTTCACGCCCATCATCAACGCGCCCGAAGTGGCGATCCTCGGCGTATGCCGCTCGACCATCGAGCCGGTGTGGGACGGCAATGCCTTCCAGCCGCGCCTGATGCTGCCCCTGTCGCTGACGTGGGACCACCGCGTGATCGACGGCGCGGCGGCTGCGCGCTTCAACGCGTATCTTGGCCAGATCCTCGGCGACTTCCGCCGCGTGCTGCTGTGATCGGGGGCTGAACATGGCTGAAATTCAAGTCAAGGTGCCCGACATTGGCGACTTCAAGGACGTCGCCATCATCGAAGTGCTGGTCAAGCCCGGCGACACGGTGGCGGTGGAGCAAAGCCTGATCACGGTGGAGAGCGACAAGGCGTCGATGGAGATTCCGTCCACGCACGCCGGCAAGGTGAAGTCGCTGGCCGTGAAACTGGGCGACACGGTGAACGAAGGATCGGTGATTCTGGTGCTCGAAGCCGAAGGCGTTGCCGCTGAATCAAAACCGGCGCCAGCGCCCGCGCAGCAAGCGCCAGCAGCTACACAAAGTGCAGCGCCCGCAACCCCGGCGGCAGCGCCCGCTGTGGGCGGCGGCGGTCTGGTCGAGGTGCAGGTGCCCGACATTGGCGACTTCAAGGACGTGGCCGTTATCGAAGTGCTGGTCAAGCCCGGCGACGTGGTGAAGACCGAGCAGTCGCTCATCACGGTCGAAAGCGACAAGGCGTCGATGGAGATTCCGTCCAGCCACGCCGGCACGGTGAAAGAGCTGAAGGTCAAGGTGGGCGACAAGGTGAATCAAGGCTCGGTCGTGCTGACGCTGCAGGCCGATGGCGCGGCGGCACCAGCGCCCGCCATCGCCCCGTCTGCGCCGGCTGCCGCGAAAAGCGCAGCGCCTGCGGCCACTGCGGCGCCCGGCGTGGCCTACAGCGGCCAGACGGACATCGACTGCGACGTGCTCGTCCTCGGCGGCGGCCCCGGCGGCTATTCGGCGGCGTTCCGCGCGGCCGATCTGGGTCTGAAAGTGGTCATCGTCGAGCGCTATGCCACCCTGGGCGGCGTGTGCCTGAACGTAGGCTGCATCCCCTCCAAGGCGCTGCTGCACGTCGCGGCGGTGATGGACGAAGTCAGCCACCTGGCCGCACTCGGCATCGACTACGGCGGCGCCCCCAAGCTCGACATCGACAAGCTGCGCACCCATAAAGAGAAGGTCATCGGCAAGCTGACCGGCGGCCTGGGCGCCATGGCCAAGATGCGCAAGGTGACGACCGTGCGCGGCTACGGCACCTTCGTCGGCAGCAACCATGTCGAGGTCGAAGAGACCTCCGGCACCGGGCAAGAAAAAACCGGCAAGAAGCAGGTCGTTCAGTTCAAGCACGCCATCATCGCCGCCGGCTCGCAGGCCGTGCGCCTGCCCTTCATGCCCGACGATCCGCGCGTGGTCGATTCCACCGGCGCGCTGGCGCTCAAGGGTGTGCCCAAGAAGATGCTCATATTGGGCGGCGGCATCATCGGCCTCGAAATGGGCACGGTGTATTCCACATTGGGCGCGCGCCTCGACGTGGTCGAAATGCTCGACGGCCTGATGCAGGGCGCCGACCGCGACCTGGTCAAGGTGTGGCAAAAGCTCAACGCGCCGCGTTTCGACAACATCATGCTCAAGACCAAGACGGTGGCTGCCAAGGCGACCGACGCGGGCATCGAGGTGAGCTTTGAAGGCGAGGGCGCCCCCGCGCCGCAGACCTACGACCTGGTGTTGCAAGCCGTCGGCCGCAGCCCCAACGGCAAGAAGATCGGCGCCGACAAGGCTGGCGTGGCGGTGACGGATCGCGGCTTCATCGACGTCGACATCCAGATGCGCACCAACGTGCCGCACATCTTCGCCATCGGCGACATCGTCGGCCAGCCCATGCTGGCGCACAAGGCGGTGCACGAGGCGCATGTGGCAGCCGAGGTGATTGCCGGCGAGCTGAAAGGCGACGAGGCGCTGGCCCGTTCGGCCTTCAACGCTCGCGTGATCCCCAGCGTCGCCTACACCGACCCCGAAGTCGCGTGGGTGGGCTTGACCGAAGACCAGGCCAAGGCGCAGGGCATCAAGGTCAAGAAGGGCCTGTTCCCGTGGACGGCCTCCGGCCGCGCCATTGCCAACGGCCGCGACGAGGGCATGACCAAGCTGCTGTTCGATGATTCTCCCGAGGCGCACGGCCACGGCCGCATCCTGGGCGGTGGCATCGTCGGCACCCACGCCGGCGACATGATTGGCGAAGTCGCGCTGGCCATCGAAATGGGCGCTGACGCCGTCGACATCGGCAAGACCATCCACCCGCACCCCACGCTGGGCGAGAGCATCGGCATGGCCGCCGAGGTGGCGCACGGCAGTTGCACCGATTTGCCGCCGCAGAAGCGATAAGCCAACCGCTCTTGTAATGAGAGCTGGCCGCGCACGCCCCGCCTGGGCTGCGCGGCTTTTACATGCATTTTTTTGTAGTAGCGGGCTTGGCTGCGATCAGCCGTCAGTGGGGCGACGCGCCCTGTCGCAGTCACGGCAGCCCCTGCAAGAAACGCGTGATGGTGGTTTGCATGCTGCCAACCTCTTTCTCCCTCTCCCTCTGGGTGAGGGCCTGACGGCATACCCAGATCCACGCCGCAATTTGAGAGAATTCCTAAAACAATAGCTGCTTGCGCTTTCCCAGAAAGGGCCAGAGGCCAAAAACGCTTGAAACATCACCATGCAAGCCCTGCTCAACGCCATCGCCACCATGCCCCTGCCGGTAGACACCTGCCGCATCTTCCACGGCCGTGGCGGCCTGTATGCCGGCTGCGAGCAATGGACGCTCGACGTCTACCCGCCTGTCTTCGTCCTCACCAGCTTCGCCACCACCACCGACGAACAACTCGCCACCGTCGGCGCCGCGCTGCAAGCCCGCTGGCAACAGATCGCGCCGCCCGATCAGGCGCAATCACTCAACTGGGTCTTTCAACAACGTGGGCAAGCCGCGCGCCCGCAAGCGCGCAGCGACACGCTTCTCATGGC
>JAGOVZ010000028.1 GCA_018060485.1 Ottowia sp.
TTCACCTCAGCCGCGCCCCGCCATCAACAATCCGGCAGCCGCACAACCCTTAAAAAGGACTTGTTTGTGGACTTAAAAGTCCTGGCTTTCAGCGGATCGCTGCGGACGACCTTGGAAGATCGGAGGCCGGAAAATCGTTGCGAGACAACGACTTACAAGCCACCTTGGATTTCTCTGGAAGTCCTCAGAATGAGGCAGTGGAGCGGGTGATGGGAATCGAACCCACGTTATTTGCTTGGGAAGCAAGAGTCCTACCATTGAACGACACCCGCGGCAGGAAAGGCTGCGATTCTAGCGGAGCGCCTCCATGGCTTCCACCGCTAGCAGCCCGCTGCGCACGGCGCCTTCGAGCGTGGCCGGATACGGGCCCTCCACGTAATCGCCGCAGGCCAGCAGGCCGGGGGCGACGGCCAGCGGCGGCCGCGCCAGCGCCGGTGTGCAGGCGAAGGTGGCGCGCTTTTCCGTCACGGTGAGCAGAGGCGTGACGCGCAGCCCCAGTTGAGCCTGCGCCTGCTGCGTGATGGCTGCTTCAAGCGCGCCGCGATCGCCTTCGCTGGCGCTGACGACGAAGGCCAGCAGGCGCGTGGCTTGTGCGGGCCGCGTGATGGCGTCGCGCTCGAACACGAACTGCGCCGGCGCGCCTGGCCCGCTGCGCAGCGCCAGCATGGGCGCGCGCAGCAGCGTTCTGGCGCCGCCCGCTTCGGCCTGCGCATAGACCGTGGTAATCGCCCGGTGTTTCAGCGCCGCTGCACCGTGCGCCCAGGCATGCAACTGATCCGCTATGGATCGGGGAGCTGCTTGCGCTGTCTGGACGGCAATTTGCACCGCATGGGGCGCTGAAGTGGCAAGCAGCACGCGGTCGAAGGCTTGATCGCCCACCTGCCAGTGCGGCGCCTGCCATGTGAGCGATTCGACGCGCTGACCCGCCAGCACGTGGCCGCCGCGCGCTTCGATCCAGCGCGCCGCCGCTTGCGGAAACAGCGCGCTCAAATCGACGCGCGGCAGCAGCAGGTTGGAGCCGCCGCGCTCGGCAAACAGCGCATCGCGCAGCACGCGCAGAAACACCTGCGCGCTGGCTTCGGCCATCGGCGTGTTGAGCGCGGAAACGCACAGCGGCTCGATGAACTCCTGCCGCAGCCGCAGCGGCAAGCTGGCGCACAAGGCGCCCACGCTGATCCGTTCGTCGCACACGAAACCGCGCCGCCGCCAGCCGAGCGCGGCGCCCAGCAGCGCGCGCTTGTCGCGCCACGACCAGCCGCGCGCGCGCAGGATGCCGGCCAGCGCGTCGGCCGGCGCCGGCCAGTCGGGCAGCACGAGGCCACTGCCATCGGGGTAGGTGAGCGCCAGCGGGCGGCGCAGCAGCGCCTGCGCGGGATCGACGCCGACACGGCGCATCAGCCGCAGGCATTCAGCGTAGGCGCCGATCAGGATGTGCTGGCCGTTGTCGACCATCACCTCGCGCCCATCGGGCAATGACAGCGGCACGCCGCGCGCGCGGCCGCCCAGCTGGCGCGCCGCCTCGAACACGGTGACCTGATGGCCCGCGTCCGCCGCATGCACCGCCGCCGCCATGCCGGCCCAGCCAGCGCCGATGATCGCGATGCGGAGTGGGGCTGCGGGATTCATGATTAAAAGAAGAATTGGCCTCTGGCGCTTGTCTGGCAAGCGCAAGCAGCTATCAAAAAAAGAGTTTAGCCATTCTTGAAATCACCCCGCCACCAGCCATGCCGGCTGAGCCTGTCAAAGCCCATGAGCGTGCCACCAAGTCCTTCGACAAGCTCAGGACGAACGGAGGATGGGTAAAACCGCACGACCATCGCCCGCCGTTCAGGGCTGCGCAGCAAGCCCAAAAGGGCCGCGGAGCAGGCCATGCGGGAACGCCGCGCTCGGGGTACTGCCGAGCGCCAGCGTTGTCCCCCTGGGGGGGAAGGCGCCGCAGGCGACTCAGGGGGGCTCAAAATCTTCCGAGCGCCTGCATCTTCCACGCCAGCCACAGCTTGCGCAGCGGCGTCAGCGCGATGCGTTGGTGCAGCACGTGAAAGCCGTCGCGCTCGATCTCGCCGAGCAGCGTGCGGTAGATGCTGGCCATCATCAGGCCCGGCTTCTGGCTGCGGCGGTCGGCGGCGGGCAGCAGGGCCAGCGCCTCGTCGTAAAAGCGCTGCGCGCGTTCGGCCTGGAACTGCATCAACGCCGCGAAGCGGTCTGAATACGTGCCTTTGAGTATCTCGTGCGCCTTGACGTCAAAGCGCTGCAACTCGTCCAGCGGCAGGTAGATGCGCCCGCGCCGCGCGTCTTCGCCGACGTCGCGGATGATGTTGGTGAGCTGAAACGCCAGGCCCAGCTTGTGGGCGTATTCGGTCGTCTTTTCCTGCGTCTGTCCGAAGATGCGCGCCGAGACCTCGCCCACCACACCGGCGACCAGGTGGCAGTAATTCTCCAGCGCGGCAAAGTCCAGGTAGCGCGTCTGCGTCAAATCCATCTGGCAGCCGGCGATGATGTCCAGCAGGTGCCGCGCCTCGATGCCGTAGTCGGCCGCGCAGGGCATCAGCGCCCGCATCACCGGGTGCGTCGGCTCGCCCGCGTAGGCGCGCGCCACCTCGGTTTGCCACCAGGCCAGTTTGGTGGCGGCCACGCCGGGGTCGCTGACTTCGTCCACCACGTCGTCCACCTCGCGGCAGAAGGCATAGAACGCGGTGATGGCGGCGCGGCGCGGCGGCGGCAGGAACAGGAACGCGTAGTAAAAGCTGCTGCCCGAGGCGGCGGCTTTTTGCTGCACGTAGTCTTGCGGCGATGCGGAAGAAGAGTCACTCACGCGCAGGATTGTCCCATTCGCCCATGACGGCTCAGTGCCCCAGCGCCTGGTAGGCGAGGCGTTTGAATTCGACGGCGTACGGGTCGCCAAAGCCCAGGTAGCGCTGGGTCATCAACACACCGGCGATGCCAAGGCGCGGGTTGATCCACCACAGCGTGCCGGCCATGCCGCCCCAGTTGACTTCGCCAGCCGCGCCGGGCGGATCGAGCGGGCCCGGCTGCGCGAGCACGGCCGAGCCCAGGCCGAACACGCGGCCGGGGTTGACCGGCGCATCGGGAAAGCGCACGCACAGGCCGGGCGCGAGGTGGTTGCGCGCCATGTCGGCCAGCGTCTCGGCCTTGAGCAGCGTCGGCCCGCCGGGCATCAGCGCCTGCAGCAGTCGCACCGTGTCGGCCAGCGACGAGATCAGGCCGCCGCCGCCCCCTTCGCGCATGCCGGGCGTGCGGTAGGCGCCGGGGTAGGGCACGTCATCCAGCCGCTGCAGGCCGGGCACGGTCGGGTCGGCGCGGTCGGCGCCGGCGTACAGCGTGGCCAGCCGGCGGGCTTGCCCGTCGTTCAGCACGAAGGCGGTATCGGCCATGTCCAGCGGCTCGAAGATGCGGCGCGAGAAGAAGCGGCCCAGCGTCTCGCCCGAGCTCACCTCGATCAGCCGGCCCAGCACGTCGGTGGCCAGCGAATATTCCCATTGCTCGCCGGGGTGAAAGGCCAGCGGCAGCGCCGCCAGCTCGCTCACCAGTTGCGCGTTGGACAGCGTGGGGCGGTGCACGCGCGCCTGGCGGTAGGCGTCGTTGAGCAGCGCGCCCGGATTGAACAGGCCGTAAGACAGGCCGGCGGTGTGCGTCATCAGGTGGCGCACGGTGATGGGCTGGCGTGCCGGCTCGACATCGGCCAGGTTGCTGGCGCCCGGGCGCAGCACCTGGCGCTGGCCGAGTTCGGGCAGGTAACGCTCGATCGGGTCGTCCAGCGTCAGCAGGCCTTGCTCCACCAGCAGCAGCACGGCGCACGAGGTGACCAGCTTGGTGTTGGAGAAGACGCGAAACAAATGGTCTTCGCGCAGCGGTGTGCTCGCTTCGATGTCGGCGTGGCCACAGACAAAGCGGTCAACCACCTCGCGCCCGCGCAGCAAGGCGGTCGACACGCCGGGCAGAAAGCCGCGCTGCACCTGCGCCTGCAAGGCGGCGTGCAGGGGTTGGAAGTGGCTGGTGGTCATGGGCTGGGGCCGAAAGGGACGGGTGGGCGATTCTGCCTGCCGCGCGCCGGCTTGACGCTACATGCGCAGCATGCGCCACAGAATGCGCGGCGCGTCGGCCTTGCCGACCGTGGGCCGCTGGTGCAGCACGGCGGCGCCCAGGGCGTCGATCTTGTCCAGCACGCGTGTGGCGCCTTGCGTCACGGCGCGCAGTTCCCACCCCGCGCGGCCGGGAATCCGGTGCACCAGTTTCAAGCCTTTTTGCATGCTGGCGCTGGCCTGGTGTGCGCAAGCAGCTATCAAGTTTGTAGTTTTTTCATCGGACTTCAAGGTGGCGAACTGCCGCGCCGGGTCGCTGATGACGATGCCGTGCACGGCGCATTCGGCCAGCGGCAGGTAGTAGCGGCCGCGCGGAATGTCCACGCTCAGGTCTTGCCAGAAGTTGATGAGTTGCAGCGCGGTGCAGATGGCGTCACTCTCTTGCTGTGCCTGTGCATCGGTCACGCCGTACAGATGCAGCAGCAGGCGCCCGACCGGGTTGGCCGAGCGGCGGCAGTAGTCGATCAGTTCGGGCCAGTCGGCGTAGGTGTCGCCGGCGGCGGTCTTGCGCACGTCTTGCGCGAAGGCTGAGAGCAGGTCGTCGAGCGGCTGCAGGGGCAGTTGGAACGCCGGCATCTGCGCTGCCAGCGGCTGGAATACGGCCGCCCAGTGTGGCGACGGCGTGGCGCCGCGGGCGATGGCGTGCAGGTCGGCGCGGTAGGTGGCCAGATCGTTCAGGCGTTCGGCGGGTGGTGCGCTGCCCTCGTCGGCGATGTCGTCCGCCGTGCGCGCGAAGTGGTAGATCGCCGCGATGGGCGGCCGCAGGCGCGGCGGGCACAGCCACGACGCGACCGGGAAATTCTCGTAGTGATCGATGGGAGCGGGGCGGTGCGCGGACATGGCGGTGGCGGCACGCTGGCAGGCGCTGCGTGACGCGGCGATTGTGCCTGCGGGGCGCCACGCCGGCCGCAATCAGCTTGACACGGCCGGGGCAGGTGTTTAGATTACTAACCAGTCAGTCATTAACTTAAGTACATGCGAAACAAGTCGAGGGACGCCGTGCCCGCCAGCGCAGCGTGGCCGCGCGGCGCGCGCCTGTGGGGCGTGGGTCTGCTGGCGGCGGCTGCCTTTCTGGGCGGCTGCAGCAAGCCGCCGCCGGCCGAGGAGCCGGTGCGCGCGGTCAAGCTGCTCACGGTGGGCGAAAGCGCTTATGGCAGCGGTTACGAATACGCGGCCGACGTGCGCCCGCGCGTTGAGTCGCGCCTGGGTTTTCGCGTCGCCGGCAAGATCACGCGGCGCGCGGTGGAACTGGGCCAGCGCGTGCAGGCCGGCCAGTTGCTGGCGCAGGTCGATGCGACCGATTACCAGCTGGCGGCCGATGCTGCGCGCGCGCAGGTCAGCAGCGCGACCACGCAGCGTGACCTGGCGGCGGCCGACTTGAAGCGCTTTCAGGGTTTGCGCGACCAGGGCTTCATCAGCGCCGCCGAGATCGAGCGGCGCACCGCGCAACTCAAGGCCGCGCAGGCCACGCTCGATCAGGCGCGCGCGCAACTGAGCAGCCAGGGCCACCAGGCGGGCTACACGCAACTTCTGGCCGACGCGCCAGGCGTGGTGACGGGCATCGAGGCCGAAGTCGGCCAGGTCGTGTCGGCCGGCACGCCGGTCGTGCGCGTGGCGCAGGACGGCCCGCGCGACGTGGTGTTTGCCGTACCGGAAGACCGCGTGGCCGGGGTGCGCGCGGGCCAGGTGGTGGACGTGCGGGCCTGGGCCAGCGACGTGCGCTGGACGGGCACGGTGCGCGAGGTGGCGGCCAGCGCCGATCCGGTCACGCGCACGTTCACCGTCAAGGTCGCGCTGGCGGGCGATGCGCCGCCGCTCGGCGCCACGGTGTACGTGCTGCCGCGCCAGAGCGGCGCGCAGGGTGCGCCCGTCATCAAGCTGCCGACCAGCGCGCTGCGCCAGGCGGGGCAGGGCTCGGCGGTGTGGGTGTTCGATGCGGCCAGCGGCACCGTGCAATCGCAGCCGGTGGAGGTGGCCACGGCCGACGGCAACGAGGTGGTCATCACCGCCGGCCTGAAGCCCGGCATGCAGGTGGTGGCGACCGGCGTGCATGTGCTGTCGCCGGGGCAGAAGGTCTCGGTTTACAAGCCAAATATGCCGCCAGCGCAAGCGGGACAAGCGCCAGCAGCTATGAATAGTGAAGCGTCGTCAGCGCCGGCTGCTGCGGCTGCGCCGGCGGCATCGCGCTGAACACGGGGCGCGCGATGAGTGATTCCCCGCCTTCCGCCGACCACGGCGTGCCGCCCGGCGCGCCCGCGCCGTCCCGCGGCTTCAACCTGTCGCGCTGGGCGCTGGAGCACTCGGCGCTGGTGCGCTACCTGATGGTGGTGTTGCTGCTGCTGGGCGTGGCGGCGTACTTTCAGCTCGGGCAGGACGAAGACCCGCCCTTCACCTTCCGCGTCATGGTGGTGCGCACCAACTGGCCCGGCGCCACGGCGCAGCAGGTGGCCGAGCAGGTCACCGACAAGATCGAGCGCACGCTGCAGGAAGTGCCCTACGCCGACAAGATCCGCAGCTACAGCAAGCCGGGCGAGTCGATGATCATCTTTCAGCTGAAAGACAACTCGCCGCCCAAGGAGGTGCCGCAGATCTGGTACACGGTGCGCAAGAAGGTGGGCGACATGCGCTACACCTTGCCGCAGGGCGTGCAGGGGCCGTTCTTCAACGACGATTTCGGCGACGTGTACGGCGTGATCTACACGCTGTCGGGCGATGGTTTTTCGTATGCCGAGTTGAAGCAGTTTGCCGACGACGCGCGCCAGCAACTGCTGCGCGTGAAGGACGTGGCCAAGGTCGAGCTGTTCGGCGTGCAGGACGAGAAGATCTACATCGAAATCTCGCAAAAGCGCTTGGCCGAGCTGGGGCTGGACATGAACCAGGTGCTGGGCCAGCTGGGCGCGCAAAACGCCATTGAATCGGCCGGCGCGGTACAGACGCCGCTGGACGTGGTGCAGGTGCGCGTGGGCGGCCAGTTCAACGACGTCGAGCAGTTGCGTGCCATGCCGATCCGGGGTGCTTCGGGCAACCAGCTGCGTCTGGGCGACATCGCGGAGATCGAGCGCGGCTTGATCGATCCGCCGCAGGTCAAGGTGCGCCACGACGGCCACGAGGTGATTGCGCTGGGTGTGTCGATGGCCAAGGGCGGCGACATCATTGCGCTCGGCAAATCGCTGAAAGACGTGAGCGCGAAGATCGAAAAAAGCCTGCCGCTCGGCGTGGCGTTGCAGCAGGTGCAGGACCAGCCCAAGGCGGTGGCCGATTCGGTGAGCGAATTCGTCAAGGTGCTGATCGAGGCGGTGGTGATCGTGCTGGCCGTGAGCTTTTTGAGCCTGGGGCTGCACAAGCGCCAGGGGCGGCATCCGTTCTGGCGCCGCTGGACGCTGGATGTGCGCCCGGGGCTGGTGGTCGGCATCACCATTCCGCTGGTGCTGGCGGTGACTTTTCTCGCCATGCAGTACTGGGGCATCGGGCTGCACAAGATCTCGCTCGGCTCGCTGATCATCGCGCTGGGCCTGCTGGTGGACGACGCCATCATTGCCGTCGAAATGATGGTGCGCAAGATGGAAGAGGGCTACGACAAGTTCCGCGCCGCCACCTTTGCGTACGAGATCACGGCCATCCCCATGCTGACCGGCACGCTGATCACGGCGGTGGGCTTTCTGCCCATCGGCATCGCCAAGTCGATGACGGGCGAATACACCTTTGCCATCTTCGCGGTGACGGTGATTGCGCTGCTGGTGAGCTGGGTGGCGTCGGTGGTGTTCGTGCCGCTCTTGGGCGCCTGGCTGCTGCGCGTGCCGCCGCACGTGGCCGCCGCGCGCGCCGAAGCGCTCAACAGCGGCCAGCCGGCGCACGACGAACCGCACGAGATGTTCGACAGCGCGTTCTACAACGGCTTTCGACGCCTGGTGAACTGGTGCGTGGCGCACCGCTGGCTGACGATTGCCGCCACGGTGGCGTTGTTTGCGCTTGGCGTGCTGGGCATGGGCAAGGTGCAGCAGCAGTTCTTCCCCGATTCGAGCCGGCCAGAGATTCTGGTCGATCTGTGGTCGCCCGAGGGCACGTCTTTCACCGCCAACGAAGCGGTGGCCAAGCGGGTCGAGGCGCGCCTGATGGCCGAGCCGGGCGTGACCAGCGTCACGCAGTGGATCGGCGCCGGCGTGCCGCGCTTCTATCTGCCGCTGGATCAGATTTTTCCGCAGACCAACGTGTCGCAACTGATCGTGCTGCCCAGGGATCTGGCCACGCGCGACCAGCTGCGGCTCAAGCTGCCGACCATTCTGGCGGCCGAATTCCCCGAGGTGCGCGGCCGCGTCAAGCTGCTGCCCAACGGGCCGCCGGTGCCCTACCCGGTGCAATTCCGCGTCATCGGCCCCGACCCGCAGCGCCTGCGCGCGCGCGCCGACGAGGTCACGGCCATCATGCGCGACAGCGCCAACACGCGCGGCGTCAACGACAACTGGAACGAATCCATCAAAGCCATCCGGCTGGAGGTCGATCAGGCCAAGGCACGCGCGCTGGGCGTGACCAGCCAGTCCATCGCCCAGGCCGGACGCGTGATGCTGGCCGGCAGCACGGTGGGGCAGTACCGCGAGGGCGACAGGCTGATCGACATCGTGCTGCGGCAGCCGCTGGACGAGCGCGACGCCATCACCGACATCGCCAATGCCTACCTGCCGACGGCCAGCGGCAAGTCGATTCCGCTCACGCAGGTGGCCAAGCCGGTGTTCGTGTGGGAACCGGGCGTGATGTGGCGCGAAAACCGCGACTACGCCATCACCGTCAACGCCGACGTCGTGGAAGGCCTGCAGGGCGCCACCGTGACCAACGAGTTGCTGCCGCCGCTGCGCGCGCTGGAATCCAAGTGGGCGCAGGCGGGCGAGGGCGCCTACCGCATCGAGGTCGCTGGCGCGGTGGAAGAAAGCAGCAAGGGTTCGGCCTCGATCGCCGCTGGCGTGCCGGTCATGCTGTTCGTCATCTTCACGCTGCTGATGCTGCAGTTGCACAGCTTCAGCCGATCCATGCTGGTGTTCTTGACCGGGCCGCTCGGCATTGCCGGCGTGGCGGCGGCGCTGCTGGTGCTGAACCGGCCGTTCGGCTTTGTGGCGCTGCTGGGCGTGATTGCGCTGATGGGCATGATCCAGCGCAATTCGGTGATCCTGGTCGACCAGATCGAATCCGACCGCGCGCGCGGCGTGCCCACCTGGGACGCCATCGTCGAAGCCGCCGTGCGTCGCCTGCGGCCCATCGTGCTGACGGCGGCTGCCGCGGTGCTGGCGATGATCCCGCTGTCGCGCAGCGTGTTCTGGGGGCCGATGGCGGTGGCCATCATGGGCGGGCTGATCGTGGCCACGGCTCTGACGCTGCTGGCGCTGCCGGCGATGTACGCGGCGTGGTTCCGCGTCAAGCGGCCGGATCAGGAAAACCCCGCCCCGGCGCCCCGGCAAGAGCCCGCCATCGCAGGTTAAAATCGTCAGTTCGCCAAATTCCGTCGGGCGGTTTGCCAAGCGAACCGCCCGATTCATTTGCAGCCGCGCGGGTGGCGAAATTGGTAGACGCACCAGGTTTAGGTCCTGACGCCAGCAATGGTGTGGGGGTTCGAGTCCCCCCCCGCGCACCACAAGTTCAACTATTCAGAGAGAAAAACCATGGCCGTGAACGTGGAAACCCTTGAGAAGCTCGAGCGCAAGATGACGCTGACGCTGCCCGTCGAAACCATCCAGAGCGAGGTCGAGGCGCGCCTGAAAAAGCTGGCCCGCACCGTGAAGATGGACGGCTTTCGCCCCGGCAAGGTGCCGATGGGCATCGTGGCGCAGCGCTACGGCTATTCGGTGCAGTACGAGGTGATGAACGACAAGGTTGGCGAAGCCTTTTTCAACGCCGCCAACGAGGCCAACCTGCGCGTGGCCGGCCAGCCCACCATCACCGAAAAAGACGGCGCGCCCGAAGGTCAGATGGCGTTCGACGCCGTGTTCGAGGTGTTCCCCGAAGTCAAGATCGGCGACCTGGCCGGTGCCGAGATCGAGAAAGTCTCCGCCGACGTGAGCGATGAGGCCATTCAGCGCACCGTCGACATCCTGCGCAAGCAGCGCCGCAGCTTTGCCCAGCGCGCCAAGGACGCCGCCGCCGAAGACGGCGACCGCGTGACCATCGACTTCGCCGGCAAGATCGACGGCGAAGCCTTCGAGGGCGGCAAGGCCGATGACTTCCAGTTCGTCATCGGCGAAGGCCAGATGCTGAAGGAATTCGAAGACGCCGTGCGTGGCATGAAGCTGGGCGAGAGCAAAACCTTCCCGCTGCCCTTCCCCGAGGACTACCACGGCAAGGACGTGGCCGGCAAAACGGCCGACTTCATGGTCACCGTGAAGAAGATCGAGGCCGCGCACCTGCCCGAAGTCAACGAGCAACTGGCCAAGTCGCTCGGCGTGGCCGATGGCAGCGTTGAAGGCCTGCGCGCCGACATCAAGAAAAACCTCGAGCGCGAGGTCAAGTTCCGCCTCAACCAGCGCAACAAGCAGGCCGTGATGGACGCGCTGATCGGCAAGGCCGAACTGGACATCCCCAAGTCCAGCGTGCAGGCCGAGATCGACCGCATGATCGAGAACGCGCGCGCCGACCTGAAGGCACGCGGCATCAAGGACGTCGAGAAGCTGCCGATCCCCGAAGACACCTTCCGCCCCGAAGCCGAGCGCCGCGTGCGCCTGGGTCTGGTGGTGGCCGAGCTGGTGAAGGCGCAAAAACTGCAGGCCACGCCCGAGCAGCTCAAGTCGCAGGTCGAGGAACTGGCCGCCAGCTACGAGAAGCCGGAAGAAGTGGTGCGCTATTACTACGCCGACAACCGCCGCCTGGCCGATGTCGAGGCCATGGTGATCGAGAACAACGTGACCGATCACGTGCTGAAGCAGGCCAAGGTGACCGAGAAGGCGCTGGGCTTCGACGAACTGATGGGCAACAACTGACCCCCCTGTGGCGCTGGCGCGCCTTCCCCCGGGGGAGACGGCGCCAGCGGCCGGGCCAAGCCCGCTCCGCGGCACCTTGGTATGGCCTGCTCCGCGGCCGCTCGCGTTGATGATTACTATTGAAAATATAGCTGCTCGCGCTTGTTAGGCAAGCACCAGAGGCTGATTTGGTCATAAACCGACGGTGGGGAAAACCCGCTGGCCGACGCGGCGACAATGGGGCTTGGAATCGGTCGGTTCCGGCCCCATTTGCTTTGACAAGAACCACTCGGAGCTTTCATGCGCGATTACGACACCCCCCAAGCCCTCGGCCTCATCCCCATGGTCATCGAGCAGTCCGGCCGCGGCGAACGCTCGTACGACATCTACTCGCGCCTGCTGCGTGAGCGCGTGATCTTCCTCGTTGGCGAGGTGAACGACCAGACCGCCAACCTGGTGGTGGCGCAACTGCTGTTCCTGGAAAGCGAAAACCCCGACAAGGACATCTCGCTCTACATCAACAGCCCCGGCGGCAGCGTGACGGCCGGCATGTCGATCTACGACACCATGCAGTTCATCAAGCCGGATGTGTCCACCATGTGCCTCGGCTTTGCGGCCAGCATGGGCGCCTTCCTGCTGGCGGCCGGCGCCAAGGACAAGCGCTACAGCCTGCCCAACAGCAAGATCATGATCCACCAGGTGCTGGGCGGCGCGCGCGGTCAGGCGACCGACATCGAGATCCATGCGCGCGACATCCTGCGCACCAAGGACCAGATGAACAAGATCCTGGCCGAGCGCACCGGCCAGCCGCTGGAAAAAATCCAGCGCGACACCGAACGCGACTACTTCATGACGGCCGACGAAGCCAAGGACTACGGCATCGTCGACAAGGTGATCGCGAACCGGCCCTGATCCTCGGGTTTTTCCGCCTGCCGCGCCGTTGCCTCAAGGCCACGGCGCGGCGCCGTTTGGGCGCATGATTTGGTTATCATGCGCCGATTCATCATGAAACTGACACGCAATGGCCGATAAGAAGGGCTCTTCTTCCAGCGAGAAAACGCTTTACTGCTCGTTCTGCGGCAAGAGCCAGCACGAGGTCAAGAAGCTGATCGCCGGCCCGTCGGTGTTCATCTGCGACGAGTGCATCGACCTGTGCAACGACATCATCCGCGAGGAAGTGCCCGCGGACGCCGCACCGGGTGACTCAAAGGGCGATCTGCCCACGCCGTCCGACATCAAGGCCAACCTGGACAACTACGTCATCGGTCAAGAGCGCGCCAAGCGCACGCTGTCGGTGGCGGTCTACAACCACTACAAGCGCCTCAAGCACAAGGAAGAAGCCAAGAGCGGCGACGTGGAGCTGGCCAAGAGCAACATTCTCTTGATCGGCCCCACCGGCTCAGGCAAGACGTTGCTGGCGCAAACGCTGGCGCGCCAGCTGGATGTGCCCTTCGTCATGGCCGATGCGACGACGTTGACCGAAGCCGGCTACGTGGGCGAGGACGTCGAGAACATCATCAGCAAGCTGCTGCAAAGCTGCAATTACGACGTCGAGCGCGCGCAGCGCGGCATCATCTACATCGACGAGATCGACAAGATCAGCCGCAAGGCCGACAACCCCAGCATCACGCGCGATGTGTCGGGCGAGGGCGTGCAGCAGGCGCTGCTCAAGCTGATCGAAGGCACCATGGCCAGCATCCCGCCGCAGGGCGGGCGCAAGCACCCGAACCAGGACTTCTTGCAGATCGACACCACCAACATCCTGTTCATCTGCGGCGGCGCCTTCGCGGGGCTCGAGAAGGTGATCGAGGCGCGCACCGAAGCATCGGGCATCGGCTTTGGCGCCACCGTGCGCAGCAAGCAGCAGCGCTCGATCAGCGAGGCGTTCCAGGAAGTGGAGCCCGAAGACCTGATCAAGTACGGCATCATCCCCGAGCTGGTCGGCCGCATGCCCGTGGTCGCCACGCTGGCCGAGCTGACCGAAGACGCGTTGGTGCAGATCCTGACCGAGCCGAAAAACGCGCTGGTCAAGCAGTTCGGCCGCCTGCTGCAGATGGAAGGCGTCGAGCTGGAGATTCGGCCCAGCGCGCTGAAAGCCATCGCCCGCAAGGCGCTGGCGCGCAAGACCGGCGCGCGCGGGTTGCGCTCGATTCTGGAAGGCGCGCTGATTGACACCATGTTCGAGCTGCCGCACACGGCGAACGTGGCCAAGGTGGTGGTGGACGAGAACACCATCGAGGAAAGCCAGACGCCGTTGCTGGTCTACCGCGAAGCCGCGAAGAAGGCCTGATTTTCAAGTCTTTTTGGGCTTCAGCGCTTGCCAGACAAGCGCAAGCAGCTATATTTTAGATAGTAGTCGTGCAGGTCGGCCCAGCCGGCGTGCGTGATTTACGTCGCCTTCGCACCCCCAGCGGGCCGCTGGGTTGAAAATGTCGCCTGAGCAGCCATCTCTGGCTGGTTCACCCCGAGGATTCGTCATGTCCGGAAACGTCCCCCTGCCCGCCACCCCCATCGACCTGCCGCTGCTGCCGCTGCGCGACGTGGTGGTGTTCCCCCACATGGTCATCCCGCTGTTCGTGGGCCGCCCCAAGAGCATCAAGGCGCTCGAAACCGCCATGGCCGCCGACCGCCGCATCATGCTGGTGGCGCAAAAGGCCGCCGCCAAGGACGAGCCTTCGGTCAACGACATGTTCGAGGTCGGCTGTGTGTCGACCATCCTGCAGATGCTCAAGCTGCCCGACGGCACCGTGAAGGTGCTGGTCGAAGGCCAGCAGCGCGCCACCGTCACGCACATCGAGGACGGTGGTGAAGATTCGCACTTTGTTGCCACCGTGACGCCGCTCGAAGTGGTCCAGGGCGACAAGGACAATGCCGAGGTCGAGGCGCTGCGCCGCGCCGTGATGCAGCAGTTTGACCAATACGTCAAGCTGAACAAGAAGATCCCGCCCGAGATCCTGACCTCGATCGCCAGCATCGATGAGCCCGGCCGCCTGGCAGACACCATCGCCGCGCACCTGCCGCTCAAGCTCGAAAGCAAGCAAACGGTGCTGGATTTGTCGAGCGTGAAAGAGCGGCTGGAAAATCTGTTCGAGCAGATCGAGCGCGAGGTCGACATCCTCAACGTCGACAAGAAGATCCGTGGCCGCGTCAAGCGCCAGATGGAGAAGAACCAGCGCGACTTCTACCTGAACGAGCAGGTCAAGGCGATCCAGAAAGAGCTGGGCGAAGGCGAAGACGGCGCCGACATCGAGGAGATCGAGAAAAAAATCAAGTTTGCCCGCATGCCGAAAGAGGCGCGCAAGAAGGCCGATGCCGAGCTTAAAAAATTGAAGCTCATGTCGCCCATGTCGGCCGAAGCCACCGTGGTGCGCAACTACATCGACGTGCTGGTTGGCCTGCCCTGGGCCAAGAAGACCAAGATCAAGCACGACCTGGCCTACGCCGAAGAAGTGCTGAACGAAGACCACTATGGGCTGGAAAAGGTCAAGGACCGCATCCTTGAATACCTCGCGGTGCAGCAGCGCGTGGACAAGGTCAAGGCGCCCATCCTGTGCCTGGTCGGGCCACCCGGCGTGGGCAAGACCTCGCTCGGTCAGTCGGTCGCCAAGGCCACGGGCCGCAAATACGTGCGCATGGCGCTCGGCGGCATGCGCGACGAGGCCGAGATTCGCGGCCACCGCCGCACCTACATCGGCGCCATGCCGGGCAAGGTGCTCCAAAGCCTGAACAAGGTCGGCACGCGCAACCCGCTGTTCCTGCTGGACGAGATCGACAAGCTGGGCATGGACTTCCGCGGCGATCCGTCCAGCGCGTTGCTGGAAGTGCTGGACCCGGAGCAGAACCACACCTTCTCTGATCACTACGTCGAGGTCGACTTTGACCTGAGCGACGTGATGTTCGTGGCCACCAGCAACTCGATGAACATCCCGCCGGCGCTGCTGGACCGGATGGAGGTCATTCGCCTGTCGGGCTACACCGAGGACGAGAAGACCAACATCGCCATCAAGTATTTGCTGCCCAAGCAGATGAAGAACAACGGCGTGAAGGACGAAGAGCTGGCTGTGTCCGAAGAGGCCGTGCGCGACATCGTGCGCTACTACACGCGCGAAGCCGGCGTACGCTCGCTGGAGCGCGAGCTGTCCAAGATCTGCCGCAAGGTGGTGAAAGCGCTGCAGCTCAAGCAGATGTCGCCGCAGGTCAAGGTGACGTCCGAGAACCTGAACGATTTCCTGGGCGTGCGCAAGTTCAACTACGGCCGCGCCGAGCAGCAGAACCAGGTCGGGCAGGTCGTCGGCCTGGCGTGGACTGAGGTGGGCGGTGACCTGCTCACCATCGAAGCCGCCACCATGCCCGGCAAGGGCGCGATTCAGCGCACCGGCCAGCTGGGCGAGGTGATGAAGGAGTCGGTGGAAGCGGCGCGCACCGTGGTGCGCTCGCGCGCTCGTGGCCTGGGCCTGAAGGACGAGGTGTTTGAGAAAAAGGACATCCACATCCACGTGCCCGACGGCGCCACACCCAAGGACGGCCCGAGCGCCGGCGCCGCCATGACCACGGCCATCGTCTCGGCGCTGACCGGCATCCCGGTGCGCGGCGACGTCGCGATGACGGGCGAGATCACGCTGCGTGGCGAAGTCACCGCCATTGGCGGCCTGAAGGAAAAGCTGCTGGCCGCGCTGCGCGGCGGCATCAAGACGGTGATCATTCCTGAAGAGAACGTGAAGGATCTGCAGGAGATTCCCGCCAACGTGAAGGAAGGCCTGAAGATCGTGCCGGTCAAGTGGATCGACAAGGTGCTGGAAGTGGCGCTGGAGCGCCAGCCCGTGCCCCTGACCGACGACGACGTGGCGGCGGCCCCGGAAGCGCCGCCGGCGGTGGCCAAGAAAACCAGCCGCGCCGCCGTCAAGCACTGATTTTTTCTGGGGCCCCTTGCAGAATGGCCCGATTTCAGCCTATACTGCGAGGCTTGCAACGCGGGAATAGCTCAGTTGGTAGAGCGCAACCTTGCCAAGGTTGAGGTCGCGAGTTCGAGCCTCGTTTCCCGCTCCAATTTATGATCTACAGACTTCCACTGACGTCTGTAAGTCATTGAAAAGAGGAGCTTCGGCTCCTTTTTTCATTCCAGCGAAAGCCACGGAAGTCCACTGACAGCCACCATTTTTGAGGCCAAAAACAAGGCCAAAGAATGCGGGTCGTGCCGGTTCCGGGTTGTTGCTGGGGTTGGATCGGGATGACAAGCAGCATCGGGCCTAAGTCCAAGACTTAGGAGCTTGATGATGACACTCTCTGATCTGACCGTGCGGCAAGCCAAGGCCGCCGAGAAAACCTACAGCATCCCCGACACCGATGGCCTCGGCCTGGTGGTCGCCCGCACCGGCGGCAAGTCGTGGCATTTGCGCTATTACTGGCTCGGCAAGCAAAAGCGCATCTCCCTGGGGAACTACCCCGAGATCGGTTTGCGCGAAGCGCGCACCTTGCGCGACGAAGCCCGGGCGCTTCTGGCAAAGGGCGTCAACCCCCATACCGATCGGAAACAGAAGCGACACGCGGTCAAGCTTGCGGCCGACTACACCTTCAAGGCCGTCTTCGATGCGTGGGTCGAGCATCGCCGCAAGGAAATCAAGGAGGGCAGGAACAGCACGCTGTCGCAGATCCTGCGGATCTTCAACAAGGACGTGCTGCCTAGCCTCAAGCAGATGTCGATCTACGACATTCGCCGGCCCCAACTCCTGGGCGTCCTGGCGAGGATCGAGGAGCGCAAGGCGTTCACCACTGCCGAGAAGGTCCGCACCTGGCTGGGGCAGTTGTTCCGCTATGCCCTCGTCATCGTGGAGGGGCTGGAAGCCAATCCGGCCTCCGACCTGGACGTGGTGGCCGAGCCCAAGCCCCCGGTGAACCACAACCCCTACCTGCATCTTCCGGAGCTTCCCGAGTTCCTGCACAAGCTCAGGCTCTACAACCCTCGTGGTTGGCAGACCCAACTCGGCATCCGGCTGCTGTTCCTGACCGGCGTGCGTACCGGCGAGCTGCGGCTGGCGACCCCGGACCAGTTCGATCTCGACCGTGGCCTGTGGATCATCCCGCCGCAGATCGTCAAGCAACTCCAGGACGAGATGCGCAAGGCCGGCAAGCGCCCGCAGGACGTTCCGCCCTACATCGTGCCGTTGTCCGTGCAGGCCATCGAGATCGTGCGCTACCTGTTGGGTGTGATGAGGCCGGCTCAGGTCCATCTGCTCACGCACCGCAGCGAACTCAAGAAGCGCATCAGCGAGAACACCCTCAACGCGGCCTTGAAACGAATGGGCTACAAGGATCAACTGACCGGTCACGGCATCCGCGGAACCATCTCGACGGCGCTCAACGAGATCGGCTATCCCAAGATTTGGGTGGACGCGCAGCTTTCGCACTCGGACCCGAACAAGGTGAGTTCGGCCTACAACCACGCCAAGTATGTTGAGCCGCGCCGCCGGATGATGCAGGACTGGGCGGATCGTCTCGATCTGCTCGAACAGGGCCAAGTGGAAGCGGCCAGCGCGCATCTGACGATGCGTATCGACGGGGTGCCGGCGATGGCGGAAACTGAGGACGTGGTGGACGCGGTCCCCATGGTGGCCGAGCCCGCTTCCCCTGGCGTCCCGCCGATGGTGGCCACGCCCATCGTCGTGACCCCGAACAGTGGCGAGATCACGTTCCAGCGGCTGTCGCAGGTGCCGCCACCGCCGACGCATGCTCCGGAGCCGGAAGTCTCCGCAATCCAGCGGGAGCGCGAGGAAATGCTGGCCATGTACGAGTCGCCGAACAATCTGCCGGTGCCGCTGTTCGGCAAGCTGGCCGGAAAGTCCAAGGACCAGATCAACCGGGAGCTGAAAGCCGGCAAGCTACTGTCCATCAGCCTGGGCAATCGGGGGCAGCGGGTTCCCGACTGGCAACTGGTGCCGCTCAAGCACAAGCTGGCTCAGGTGCTCATGAATCAATGTCCGCGGGCGGACTCGTGGGATCTGTATCGCATGCTCACCCGGCCACATCCGGACCTGGGTGATCGTGCCGCCATCGACATCGTGACGCCAAGCAATCTGGGCATGGTCGTCCGGGTCATCGCGGCCACCCACCAGCAGACAGGTGCGTCTGAGGCTGGCTTGCCGCCGAGGCTCATCCCCGAGGACGTCCAGCAGAGCGTTCGTCGGCTGGTGGACAGCGCTGCGATGCTTGAGACGGCGTAATCCGAGGTTCGACGGTACCGTGGCCAGCGGCACCATTCCTGTCGCTGACCACTGCATTTCGCCTTATTGCAACGATGTGCCCGAGCGCACCACGACGGCGTACAGATCGGCAATCGTCGCCAACGCGCCCTCATGCAGCACCTCGGCCGACACATTCACCACGCCCCTTCGGATGGGCCGCGTCGCGCATGCATCGGCCACCACGGTGGGCTGGTTGCCGCGTAGAAACGCACCCTCGGCGGTGAACGTCACGCACATGTGAGTCATTAATCCCATGACGATGACCTGTTTGTTACCGGCCGCCTCAACGCGCTCGCCCAAATCGGTGCCGACGAATGCATTGGGCGCCGTCTTGACGACCA
The DNA here is from genome assembly GCA_018060485.1 of Ottowia sp. Classification (GTDB taxonomy): domain Bacteria; phylum Pseudomonadota; class Gammaproteobacteria; order Burkholderiales; family Burkholderiaceae_C; genus Ottowia. The sequence continues at coordinate 18,618 of JAGOVZ010000028.1, forward strand.
CGGGCTCGTTGGGCAGCGGCGCGACGGCGGGAT
>JAGOVZ010000029.1 GCA_018060485.1 Ottowia sp.
CGACCCGCACGCCATCGATGTAGACGGCGGTGAAGCGGTTCTCGCCCCCGCGCATGAACAGGCTGGTGGCGGTGCCGGGGCCACCGTTGCGCGCCAGTTCCAGCCCCGGCTGGCGTTGCAGCAGATCAGCGATGTTGACGGCGCCGCTGCGCTGTATTTGCGCTTCGTCCAGCAGCGTGACGTCGGCCAGTACGTCGGTCAGGGGCTGCACGGTGCGGATGGCGGTGACCACGGTTTCAGGCAGTTGCGGGGCGCTGAGTTGCGCCACGGTTTCGGTGGCAGGCGTTTGCGCCAGCGCAGGCAGCGCGCAGCACAGCGCCAGCGGCAAGGTGGCAAGCCGGAATCGGGAAACGGGATTTTTCATGACGGGAACACGGGTAACACACCCCTGCCGGCTTCCCCGCCAGCGTCTGGGGCAAACATGTCCGCGCCGCGCGGGGGCCAACAGCCCGTTGCGCGACGCGTCCTCCTCGTTGGCCGGTATCCGGGCTGGCGAAGGTCGCTCCATGGTCGCCTCGCCTTCCCGGCCTTGATGACAAGGCCAGTGGCAGAGTGAGGCTGGAGCCGGCGCCCTGGCGTGATTCGCCAGCGCGCCGTTCGCTTACCGTTGCGGGGGCAGCGCAGGTTAGGTGCCGATCACGGTGATCGGCTGCCCTCCTGCTTCCCGTTGAACTGCGGCCGTGAGAGTCACGGCGCGCGAGCACCAACGCGGGTGATTGTACGGGTCGACCCCGCGCCGCTCAGGCGCCCCCGTTTCACGCACCCTACAATCCCCAGGCTTGCCCGACCCGAGTGCGCCCCGATGACGAACCCGCCCCTGATCGAACAGATTGCCGAGCGCGTCGAGCGCCTGCTTGTGCGCCACGACGAACTGCGCCGCACCAACGACTTGCTGACCCAGCAGGTGCAGGCGCTGACGCACGAGCGCGACAACCTCAAGTCGCGCCTGATGGCGGCGCGCGCGCGCGTCGATTCGCTGATCGACCGCCTGCCGGCCGCCAGCGCCCTGCTGCCCGGCGAGTCGGCCCAGGGCGACAAGGAAGGCACGGCATGAAGCAGATCGAAGTCAAGATCATGGGCCAGGCCTACCTGCTGGGCGCGCCCGAAGGCGGTGAGGAGCGCCTGCAGCAAGCAGTGCAGCGCGTCGATGCGGCGATGTGCAAGATCCGCGACGCCGGCAAGATCAAGGCGCGCGACCGCATCGCGGTGCTGGCGGCGCTGAATCTGGCGTTTGAGCTGGCTGAGCAGCCCAAGGCCGCCGCCGCACCCGCGTCGGCAAACGCCGATGTGCCCGCTTTGAGCGTGGCCGAACAGGCGACGCTGGGCGCACTGCTGGGGCGGCTCGATCAGGCGCTGGGCGACGACGGCCGGCTGTTGTAGTCGGGGGCCGCTGGCCCTCACCCCAACCCTCTCCCAGAGGGAGAGGGAGAAATTCCCGAAGCGCCGCGCCTCACCTCACCGCATTGCATCGCGCTCGATCGACTTCGCTGAAAGCGAAGAAGTGCCCGCGGTAGCCGCGGAACTGGCTTTGCCAGGCCGCTGGCTGCGTCCCCCCTGCGCAGCAAAGGGGGGAAGCCGCGTCAGCGGCTCAGGGGGGTAAAATCTGTCCTGTCTGCGATGCGCGCCGGGCTTTATATTTCCTTGAACCAATGCTCATCTGAGCACGGGCTTGGAACATCGTCCAGCCAGCGTGATCGTCTCGCGTCAGATGAACCCAAGGCTGGCACTGACCTCGCCCACCTGAACCCTGCGTTCAGGATGACGGTCCGGCGGCATTCGCAGACACCTTATTCGGCGTTCCCCCCTGAGGCGCTGGCGCGCCTTCCCCCCTGTCGTACGGGGGGACAACGCTGGTGGCCGGGCCCAGCCCGGCCACGGCGTTTCTGGGATGGCCTGCTCCGCGGCCGTGTGATTTCTTTGTGTTTCTCCGCCCGCGCCGCAAATGCCCATTGAACCCCTGCTGATTCTTGAACTGGCCGCGCTTGGCCTCGTCACCGGCTTTCTGGCCGGGCTGCTGGGCATTGGCGGGGGCATGATCATGGTGCCGTTCATCTCGGCCATCCTGAGCGGGCGCGGGGTGGAGCCGGGGCTGGCCGTCAAGATGGCGATTGCGACGTCGATGGCGACGATCATCTTCACCTCGGTCAGCAGCGTGCGCGCGCACCACAAGAAGGGCGCGGTGCGCTGGGACATCGTCAAGGCTCTGGCACCGGGCATCGTGCTGGGGGCCATGGTGGCGAGCCTGGGCGTATTCGCGCTGCTCAAGGGCGCGTCGCTCTACTTCGTGTTCGCGGCCTTCGTGGCGTTTTCGGGCTCGCAGATGTTTCTTGACAAGAAGCCGTCGCCCACGCGCCAGTTGCCGGGCACGGCGGGGCTGCTGGGCGCGGGCGGGGTGATCGGTGCGCTGTCGGGCCTGGTGGGCGCAGGCGGCGGTTTCGTGTCGGTGCCGTTCATGACCTGGTGCAACGTGGCCATTCACAACGCCGTGGCCACCAGCGCGGCGCTGGGTTTTCCGATTGCGCTGGCCAATGTGGTGGGCTACGTGATCGCCGGCCAGGGCTTGCAAGGGGTGCCGCCCTACTCTTTTGGCTACCTGTGGCTGCCGGCGCTGGTGGTGATTGCCAGCTGCAGCGTGCTCATGGCGCCGCTGGGCGCACGCGCGGCTCATGCGCTGCCGGTGAAAAAGCTCAAGCGCGCCTTTGCGGTGGTGCTGTTCACGCTGGCGATCTACATGCTCTACAAGGGCATCGTGGCCGTGGGCGCTTGATTGAGTTTTAGATCAAACAGGGCGCCAGCGCTTGTCCATCAAGCGCGAGCAGCTATAAAAACAAGAGTATCCGCCGCCTTTCAGTGCGTCGACGGTACCACGCACCATGGCGCCTGATCGTGCACCAGGCCCATGTACAGACCCCAGGCGGAGGTGAGCATCAAGGCCAGGCCGGCCACGCGCATGCTCCAGGCGCCGCGCCCGTTCTGCCCCAGGCGCAGCAGCAGCCACGGGCCCGCCCACAGCGATACGCCGGAACCGAGCGCGAACAGCGCCATCACCAGGGCCCCGCCCGCCACGCTGCCCGCCAGCGCCGCCACCAGCAGCGCCGAATACAGCAGGCCGCACGGCAGCAGCGCCCAGGCCACGCCCAGGCCCAGCGGCGCAGCCAGCCCCATCGACTGCGTGGCCGCGCGCACCCGGGCCCAGACGCGGCGCGCGCCGGTTTCCAGCCACACCGGCTGGCGCGCCTGCACCAGCAGCATCAAGCCCATCAGCACGGCGGCCACGTGCACCATGGTCCACGCTGGCCGCAGCGCCGCCGATTGCACGGTGAGCCAACCCAGGCCCTGCATGGTGGCCGCCGCCAGCGCGCCCAGCGCCGAATAGCCGACCACGCGCCCCAGTTGAAACATCGTGATCGCCTGCGTGCTGCGCGGCGCCGCCGCCTGCCCGATGCCGGCGCAGGCCGCGCCGCACATGGCGATGCAGTGCGGGCCGCCGGCCAGGCCCATCACCAGGGCGGTCACTGCGAGGGAGGTTTGCATGGCTTGGATTCAATGACGAAATGACGCCACCGCTGACGCGGCGGCATGACGAAATGACGGCCTGTCCGGTCAGTTCGTCATCCATGCCGCGCCAGCGGCGAAGTCATTCTGTCATCAGATGATTTTTGAAAAGCGCGCGCGCGTGCGGTCGGCCTGCAGGTACTTGTCGAACACCATCGCCACGCCGCGCACGAAGAACCAGCCCATGGGCGTGACTTGAATGGCGCTGTCGCTCACCGTCACCAGGCCCTGATCCTGCATGCCGCGCAGCGTGTCCAGCTCGGCGGCAAAGTAGTCCTGAAAATCGATCAGGTGCGCCAGCTCGATCGATTCGAACTGCAGCTCGCCCTGGCACATCAGCGCCATGATGACGGCACGGCGTAGCAGATCGTCGCGCGACACGGCCAGGCCGCGCACCACCGGCAGATGGCCCTGGTCGAGCAGATCCTGATACTCCTCCAGCGACTTGGCGTTCTGGCTGTAGGTGGCGCCCACCTTGCCGATGGCCGAGACGCCGAGGCCGATCAAATCGCAATCGGGCTGCGTGCTGTAGCCCTGGAAGTTGCGGTGCAGCCGGCCCTGGCGCTTGGCCACGGCCAGCGCGTCGTTGGGCAGCGCGAAATGGTCCATGCCGACGTACACATAACCCGCCTGCTCAAACGCCGCCAGCGAACGCGCCAGCATCGCCACCTTGTTGGGCGCGCCCGGCAAATCGATGGCGATGATGCGCCGCTGCGGCTTGAAGCGCTCGGGCAAGTGCGCGTAGGCGTAGAGCGCGATGCGATCCGGCCGCAGCTCGGCCACCTGCGCCAGCGTGCGGTCAAACGATTCGGGTGTCTGCTTGGGCAGGCCATAGATCAAGTCAACATTGATGGATTCAAAGCCGATGCCGCGCGCCGCCTCGACCAGCGCAAACACCTGTTCGGCCGGCTGCACGCGGTGCACGGCCTTTTGCACGATGGGGTCGAAATCCTGCACGCCAAAGGAGAGGCGGTTAAAGCCCAGGCGCGCCAGGTGCGCCAGCCGCTCGGCGGTCACGGTGCGCGGGTCGACCTCGATCGAGTATTCGCCGCCCGGCACCAGGTTGAAATTGCGACGCAGCATGGCCATCAGCTCCGACAACTCATCGTCGCTGAAGAAGGTGGGCGTGCCGCCGCCCAGGTGCAACTGGCTCACCGACTGGCCGGCACCGATGTGCTGCACGTGCAGGTCGACCTCTTTGCTCAGATAGCGCAGGTAGGGCGCGCTGCGCTCGTGGTGCTTGGTGATGATCTTGTTGCAGGCGCAGTAATAGCACAGCGATTCGCAGAACGGAATGTGCACGTACAGCGACAGCGGCAGCGCCATGGCGGCGGGGCCGGTGCGGCGCTGGTCGAGCGCTTGCAGATAACCGGGCTCGCCAAACGCCTCGACAAAACGGTCGGCTGTCGGGTAAGACGTGTAGCGGGGACCTGCGACGTCGAATTTGGTCAGCAGCTCAGGGGTGATCGCGGGCATTTTTGGACATTCCTTCTAGCGTGGCCGTACTGTGAACCGACGGCGCCCGCGCTTCCTTGACTATCATCAAGGTATCCGAGTTGATTCGTCGGGATTTGCCATAGATCAAACCGTCGGGCCAACCCGGTCCCCTCCCCTAAAATGGCCGTTTCCCCCCGGCGCGCTGTTGACCTTTGCCTCAATGACACCCCAAACCATCAAAGTCGCCTGCTCCAACTGCAACCTGCGTGAGCTGTGCATGCCGCTGGGCTTGTCGGACGGCGATGTGGACAAGCTGGACGATCTGGTCACCACGCGGCGCAAGATCAAGCGCGGCGCGGCCCTGTTCTCCAACGGCGACCCTTTCAATGCGCTGTATGCCATCCGCACCGGCTTCTTCAAGACCTGCGTGGCCACCGCGGACGGGCGCGATCAGGTGACCGGCTTTCAGATGGCGGGCGAAATCATCGGGCTTGACGGCATCGTGGGCGACCGCCACAGCTGCGACGCCGTGGCGCTGGAAGACGCCGAGGTTTGCGTCATGCCCTACGACCGCATTGAAGAACTCTCGCGCGAAGTGCCGGCGCTGCAAAGCCACGTGCACAAGATCATGAGCCGCGAGATCGTGCGCGAGCACGGCGTGATGCTGCTGCTGGGCAGCATGCGCGCGGAAGAGCGGCTGGCCGCCTTTTTGCTGAACCTGGTGCAGCGCCTGCACGCACGCGGCTTCTCGCAAAGCGAGCTGGTGCTGCGCATGACGCGCGAGGAGATTGGCAGCTACCTGGGCCTGAAGCTGGAGACGGTGAGCCGCACCTTCTCGAAATTCGCCGACGACGGCATCGTCGAAGTCAAGCAGCGCTATGTGCGGATCGTCGACACCGACGCGCTGCGCGCGATCGTGAACGCGCCGGCTTGCGCTGACTGAATCTCCCTCTGCGGCGTTGGCGCGTCGCTGGTTCTCAGTGTTTTTGGCCGCGAGCGCTTGTCCAACAAGCGCAAGCAGCTATCAAAATCATTGCAACGTGCTTTTGAAGCCGGGCGGCACGGGCAGCGCAACGACGGCAATGCCTTCGTCCAACAGCTCTTCGGCCTGCTCGCTCGTGGCCTGGCCGCGGATGCCGCGCTCCTCGGCTTCGCCATAGTGGATACGGCGCGCCTCATCGGCAAAACGCTCGCCCACGTCCTCGGTGCTGGCCATCACCTGGCGCACCATGTGCATCCAGGCCGCTTGCATGGCCGCTGGCGGCAAGGCGGCGACGGGCGCGGTCTCGGGCGACGACGGTACGCGGTCAGACGCCGCCGCCGGCGCGCTGGCGCCGCTCAGGTTCAGGCGCGGCGCGCTGGGTAACTTGGTTACGCCCGAGTCCCCGCACAGCGGGCATTCCAGCAACCGACGCGTCAGCTGATCCTGAAAATCGTCCTCGGACGCAAACCAGCCCTCGAAGCCGTGGCCGTGCGCGCAATGCAGGTTGAGCACCTTCATCGGTTCGCTTTCAGGCGGCGCCCACACGTTGCCAGTCGAGCGCCCAGTCGCCACGCTGCACGTTTTGCAACCACAGCGCGCCGATCAAGGTCTTGGCGTCGGTGACTTGGCTGTCGCGGCACCAGGCATACAGTTGCTCGGGCGAGGCGGTGAACACGTCCAGGAATTCGCCCTCGTCCAGCCGGCGCTCGCCCAGCGTCAGGCCGCGCGCAAACCACACTTCGATGAATTCGGTCGAATACGAGACCACCGGGTGCAGCACGCCGGCACGCGCCCATTCGCTGGCGGTGTAACCGGTTTCCTCGCGCAACTCACGCTGTGCGCAGGCCAGCGGGCTCTCGCCGGCGTCGAGCTTGCCGGCGGGAAACTCGATGACCACCTGCTGCACCGGGTAGCGGTACTGGCGCTCGAGCACCAGTTGCGCCGCCCCGCCCTCGCCTTGCAGCAGCGGCACGATCATCACGGCGCCGGGATGCACGATGTATTCGCGCTGCGTCAGCGTGCCATCGGGCAGGCGCACCTCGTCGCGGAAGGCATGCAGGAAACCGCCCTTGAGAATTTCCTGCCCCTTCACGCGCGCTTCGCGCAAATCGTCTCTCATCGGCCGCCCCGGTGCACAAGATAGCGGTAGACGAAACCCGGAAACGCCAGGGTGAGGAACAGCGCCGCGGTGACGGCGTAGAACTCCCAGCCCTGCGCCTGGTTCTGGCCCAACGCCCGTTCCATCGCCATGCCGATGCCGATGACGATGAAGTACCACACGACCAGTTCGGCCACCCGCCACGCCAGGTTCTTGACCGGCGCGCGCAGGGGCACCACGGTCATCAAGCGCTGGTTGACGAAGGGCAGATTGGCGCAGACGAAGGCCAGCAGAATCAGCAGCCAGACCGACAGGTTCTGCGACATCAGGTGACGAGCATCTGCACGATGGCCTTGGCGCACAGCGCCATCAGCGCGCCCGGCACCAGGCCCAGGATCAACAGCAACGCGCCATTGACCGTGAGCACAGCCCGCATGTCGAGGGGCGCGCGAATCGGCGCCACACTCACCGGATCGTCAAAGTACATGACCTTGATGACGCGCAGGTAGTAGAACGCGCCGATCAGCGACATGATCACCGCGTACACGGCCAGTCCGATGTAGAAGGCCTGGCCGGTGCTGATCAGCGCCTGCAGCACCGACAACTTGGCCTGAAAACCCACCAGTGGCGGCACGCCCGCCAGCGAGAACAGGCACATGGCCATGATGCCGGCGTACAGCGGGCTGCGCTGGTTGAGGCCGGCGAAGTCGGCGATCTCCTCGCTCTCGAAACCCTCGCGCGACAGCAGCAGGATGATGCCGAAGCTCACCAGCGTGGTCAGCACGTAGACGATCACATAGAACATGGCCGAGCTGTAGGCGTTGGCCGCCGCCAGTGCGTTGCCGCCGATCACACCCGCCATCAAGGCCAGCAGCACGAAGCCCATGTGCGAAATGGTCGAGTACGCCAGCATGCGCTTGAGGTTGGTCTGCGCGATGGCCGCCAGGTTACCGATCAACAGCGAGCCGATGGCCAGCAGCGCGAGCATTTGCTGCCAGTCGAACGCCAGCGGCAGCAGGCCTTCGACCAACAGGCGAATGGCCATGGCAAAAGCGGCCAACTCGGGCGCACTGCCAATCATCAGCGTGACCGCCGTCGGCGCGCCCTGGTAAACATCGGGGACCCACATGTGAAAGGGCACGGCGCCAAACTTGAAGGCCAACCCGGCCACCACGAAGACGACGCCAAACACCAGCACCTGGTGCTTGATCTGGCCCGAGGCGACGGCCTTGAAGACACCGCCAATATCCAGCGTGCCGGTGGCGCCGTACAACATCGACATGCCGTAGAGCAAGAAGCCTGAGGCCATGGCGCCCAGCACGAAATACTTCATCGCCGCTTCGACCGACACGGTGTGGTCGCGCCGCAGGGCCACCAGCGCATAGCTGGCCAGCGTGAGACATTCCAGCCCCATGTAGATCAGCAGGAAGTTGTTGGCCGAGATCAGCACAAAGCCGCCCAGCAACGACAGCAGGTTCAGCACATACCATTCGGCGCCGCGCAGCATGCCGCGCTCCAGGACGTAGGTGCGGCCATAGACGAAGCCCACCAGCACCGCCAGCGCGGCAAAGCACTTGAGCCAGTTGGCCATCGGGTCGCTGACCACCAGGCCGTTGAAGCCGTAGATCGTCTGGCCGCCGCTGGCGTACATGCCCGTCAGCGCTGCCACGCCCAACAAGGTGAGCACCGACAGGATGTAGGCCGGCATGCGGCGCTGGCTCTTGTCGAGCAGATCCACCAGCGCGATCACGCAGGCCATGACCAGGAGCACGATCTCCGGGTAGATGGCGATCCAACTGAATCTGTCAATCATCTCCACGTCCTCAATTCAGCTTGGATACCGCCACCTGCTTGAGCAGGTTGGCCACCGAGGCGTCCATGACGTCGGTGAATGGCTTGGGGTACAGACCCATCCACAGCACGGCAACGGCCAGCAGCGCGAGCATCAGGAATTCGCGCGCGTTGATGTCTTTCATCTCGCCGACGTGGTCGTTGGCCACGGCACCGAAGTAGACGCGCTTGAACATCCACAGCGTGTAGGCGGCACCCGAAATCAGCGCAGTGGCGGCCAGCAGGCCGATCCAGAAATTGGCCTGCACGGCGCCCAGAATGACCGTCCACTCACCCACGAAGCCCGCCGTGCCCGGCAGGCCGCAGTTGGCCATGAAGAACAGCAAGGCAAAGGCGGCAAATCGCGGCATGGTGTTGGCCACGCCACCGTACGCGGAAATCTCGCGCGAATGCACGCGGTCGTACAGCACGCCGATGCACAGGAACATGGCGCCCGACACAAAGCCGTGTGCAATCATCTGCAGCAGGCCGCCCGTGACGCCCAGCGGGTTGAAGACAAAAAAGCCCAGCGTGACGAAACCCATGTGCGCCACCGATGAGTAGGCCACGAGCTTCTTCATGTCCTGCTGCACCAGCGCCACCACGCCGATGTAGATGATGGCGATGAGCGACAGCGCAATCATCAGCCAGGCCCATTCGCGCGACGCGTCCGGCAGGATCGGCATGGAAAAGCGCAGAAAGCCGTAGGCGCCCAGCTTCAGCATGATGGCCGCCAGCACGGCCGAGCCGCCGGTGGGCGCCTCGACGTGCACGTCCGGCAGCCAGGTGTGCACCGGCCACATCGGGACCTTGACGGCAAAGGCGGCAAAGAACGCGAAGAACAACAACGTCTGCGCCGTGCCCGGCAGCGGCAGGCTCTGCCAGGTCAGCACGTCGAAGCTGCCACCCGAGCGCATGTACAGGTAGATGAACGCCACCAGCATGAGCAGCGAGCCCAGGAAGGTGTAGAGGAAGAACTTGAAGGCGGCGTAGATCTTGTTCGGCCCGCCCCAGATGCCGATGATCAGGTACATCGGGATCAGGGTGGCTTCGAAGAACATGTAGAACAGCACGCCGTCCAGGGCCGAAAACACGCCGATCATCAAGCCCGACAGCATCAGGAAGGCGGCCATGTACTGGTTGACCTTGCGCTGAATGACTTCCCATCCTGCGATCACCACGATGATGCTGATGAAGGCGGTCAGCAGCACAAACCAGACCGAGATGCCGTCCACGCCCAGGTGGTAGTTGACGTTGAAGCGCGGAATCCACGGCGTTTTCTCGACGAACTGCATCGCCGGCGTACCGAGACGGAAACCCTGGTACAGCGGCAAGGTCACCAGAAAACTGATGAGGGAACCGATCAGCGCAATCCAGCGCACAAGCTGCGCCTGGCTTTCTCGGCCCAGTGCCAGCAGCACGGCGCCGAACACGATCGGCGTCCAGATGGCAAGGCTCAACCAACCCATTTTTTTCTCGCTCTTCTTTACTTGTTGAGCCAGACGAAGTACGTCATCAGCACGAAGATGCCCAGAATCATCACCAGGGCGTAGTGGTACAGGTAGCCGGACTGCAAGCGCCGCACCGCGCCGGCCACCCAGCCCACCACTTTCCAGGAACCGTTGACCACCAGGCCGTCGATCACCGCCCGATCAACGCCCTTCCACAAGCCGGTGCCCAGCATGCGCACGCCGCGCGCGATGACGTTCTCGTTGAACCAATCAAGGTAGTACTTGTTGTCAAGCACCGTGTACACCGGCTGGAACATGCGCTTGATAGCGGCCGGCAGCGCCGGATTGACCATGTACATGTAGTACGCCGCCGCCACGCCGGCCAGCGCCAGCCAGAACGGCGCCGTGACGAAGCCGTGCAAGCCCATGGGCAGCCAGCCGTGAATCTCTTCGGCCAGTTCAGCCATCGCCGGATGACGCGCGGCATCGACATGGATCACGCCCTTGAACACGTCGCCGAACAGCATGGGCATCAAGGTCATTGCGCCAATGACCACCGATGGAATGGCCAGCAGCACCAGCGGCAGCCACACCACCCAGGGCGACTCGTGCGGCTTGTCGTCGTGCCCATGGCCATGGTGGTGGTCGTGATCGTGGTGCGCATCCGGGTTCTGGTCGTAACGCTCCTTGCCATGGAACACCAGGAAGTAGAGGCGGAACGAGTAGAACGCCGTCACAAACACGCCCGCCAGCACGGCGAAGTGGGCGAAACCGGCGGCCGGCAAATGGCTGGCATGCACCGCTTCGATGATGGCATCCTTGGAATAGAAGCCCGAGAAGAACGGAGTGCCAATCAGCGCCAACGAGCCGATCAGGAACGTGATCCAGGTGATGGGCATGTACTTGCGCACGCCGCCCATCCAGCGGATGTCCTGGTTGTGGTGCAGGCCCATGATCACCGAGCCGGCCGCCAGGAACAGCAGCGCCTTGAAGAACGCGTGCGTCATCAGGTGGAACACGGCCACCGAATAGGCCGACGCGCCCAACGCCACCGTCATGTAGCCGAGCTGCGACAGGGTCGAATACGCCACCACGCGCTTGATGTCGTTCTGGATGATGCCCAGAAAACCCATGAACAGCGCAGTGATGGCGCCAATCACCAGTATGAAATTAAGAGCAGTGTCGGACAGCTCAAACAGCGGCGACATGCGCGCCACCATGAAGATGCCGGCGGTGACCATGGTGGCAGCGTGGATCAGCGCCGAGATCGGCGTCGGGCCTTCCATCGAATCGGGCAGCCACACGTGCAGCGGAAACTGTGCCGACTTGCCCATGGCGCCGATGAACAGGCCGATGCAGATCACGGTGATGAGCATCCAGTCGGTGCCCGGAAAGCCCAGCTTGGCCAACTCGCCCGACTTGGCAAACACTTCGCCGTAGTTGAGCGAGCCGGCGTAGGCGGCAATCAGGCCGATGCCCAGGATGAAGCCGAAATCGCCCACGCGGTTGACCAGAAAGGCCTTCATGTTGGCGAAGATTGCCGTCGGCCGGTTGAACCAGAAGCCGATGAGCAGATAGGACACCAGGCCCACCGCCTCCCAGCCAAAGAACAGCTGCAGGAAGTTGTTGCTCATCACCAGCATCAACATCGAGAAGGTGAACAGCGAGATGTACGAGAAGAAGCGGTTGTAGCCGTCGTCGTCGTGCATGTAGCCGATGGTGTAGAGGTGCACCATCAGCGAGACAAAGGTCACCACGCACATCATGACGGCCGTCAGGCTGTCGATCAGAAAGCCCACTTCCATCTTCAGGCCACCAACCACCATCCAATCGTAAAGCGTCTGGTTGAACCGCGCGCCGTCGACCAGCACGCTTTTCAGCGTCAGGGCCGACAACACGAAGGCAATGAACACGCCGAGGATGGTGGCGGTGTGCGAGGCCGTGCGGCCAATGCGGTTGCCGCCGAACGCCGTGCCCAGAATGCCCGCGATCAGCGAGCCGGCCAGCGGCGCCAGGGGCACCGCTAGAAGCGTGGCAGCAGAAAGGGTCTGGCTCATTGTGGTTTCAGCCCTTCAGCGAATTGAGTTCGTCCACGTTGATGCTGGACTTGTTGCGGAACAGCAGCATCAGGATGGCCAACCCGATGGCCGACTCGGCAGCAGCCACGGTGAGGATGAAGAACACGAACACCTGGCCATGCATGTCGCCCAGGTAATGCGAGAAGGCGACGAAGTTCATGTTGATGGCGAGCAGCATCAGCTCGACCGCCATCAACAGCACGATGATGTTCTTGCGGTTCAGAAAAATCCCCACCATCGACAGCGCGAACAGGATCGCGCCCAGCGTAAGGTAGTGCGCCAACGTCAATGTCATTTCTTGGCCTCCTCGGCGGGTGTCTCGACCGGCGGTTCGGCAGCCACCGGCGCCTGCGTTGGCGCCACCTTGACCAGTTCAAAACGGTCACGCGCGCGAACGCGAACCTGCATCGACGGATCGATCTTCTTGCTGTCCTTGCGCTCGCGCAGCGTCAGCGCGATGGCGGTGATCATGGCGATCAGCAGCAGCACCGCCGCGATCTCGATCGGGTAGAGGTAGTGGGTGTAGAGCAGCGTGCCAAGGGCCTTGGTGTTCGAGTACTGCACCACCTGGCCGGCCGCGTTGGTCACCGTCTCGGGCACCACCGGCGCGTCGCCGGTGCGAAAGCCACCAAACAGCACCACCGCCATTTCCAGCGTGATCAACGCACCGATGGCCAGCGCCAACGGAAAGTGGCGCCAGAAGCCCTGCCGCAGGCTGTCAATGTGAATGTCCAGCATCATCACGACAAACAGAAACAGCACCATCACGGCGCCCAGGTAGACCAGCACCAGCGTGATGGCCAGGAACTCGGCCTTCAGCAGCAACCAGATGCCGGCCGCCTGCGAAAAAGTGAGCATGAGGAACAACACCGCATGCACGGGGTTGCGTGCCGTGATGACCCGGAATGCCGCAAACAGCATCACCAGGGCAAACAGATAGAAGAAGCCGGTCTTGACGTCCATGGGTTGTGTCTGTTGATGGCGTGGCCGACCCGCTCAGCGGTACTTGGCGTCTGCCGCCTTGGCAGCGGCGATTTCGGGTTCGTAGCGGTCGCCCACGGCCAGCAGCATGTCCTTGGTGAAATACAGGTCACCGCGCTTTTCGCCGTGGTATTCGAGGATCTGCGTTTCGACGATCGAATCCACCGGGCAGCTTTCTTCGCAGAAACCGCAGTAGATGCACTTGGTCAGGTCGATGTCGTAGCGCGTGGTGCGACGCGAGCCGTCGGCACGCTCGCCCGCCTCGATGGTGATGGCCACCGCCGGGCACACCGCCTCGCACAGCTTGCAGGCGATGCAACGCTCCTCGCCGTTTTCATAGCGGCGCAGCGCATGCAGGCCGCGAAAACGCGGCGACAGCGGTGTTTTTTCCTCGGGAAACTGGATCGTGACCTTGCGGCTGAACGCATAGCGCCCGGTCAAGGCCATGCCCTTGAGCAACTCCACGAGCATGAAGCTCTTGAAGAAGTCGCGGATCGAAAAAGGTGAAGCAGCTACGGAAGCCATGACGAATCCTGCGGTGTCAGTGCCAGATGTTCCACGGGCTGTGCATCCAGAAGCCCACGATGAGCAGCCAGACCAGCGTCACCGGAATGAAGATCTTCCAGCCCAGGCGCATGATCTGGTCGTAGCGAAAGCGCGGGAAGGTGGCGCGAATCCAGATGAACATCGACACCACGACGAAAGTCTTGATGCCCAACCAGATCCAGCCAGGGATGAAGTCCAGCGCCGCCACCGGAGGCAGCCAGCCGCCCAGGAACATGATCACGGCCAGGATGGACACCAGCCACATGCTGGCGTATTCGGCCAAGAAGAAGGTAGCAAAGCCCATGCCCGAATACTCAACCATGTGGCCGGCCACGATTTCCGCCTCGCCCTCGACAACGTCAAACGGGTGGCGGTTGGTCTCTGCCACGCCAGAGATCAGGTAGACCACGAAGATCGGCAGGAGGGGCAACCAGTTCCAGGACAGGAATCCAAAGCCCTTGTCCGCTGCCATGCCGCGGCCCTGCCCCATCACGATGTCGGTCAGGTTCATGCTGCCGGCCACCATCAGCACCACCAGGAAGCAAAAACCCATGGCGATTTCGTAACTCACCATCTGGGCCGATGCGCGCAGCGCGCCCAGAAACGCGTACTTGGAGTTGGACGCCCAGCCGGCAATGATGACGCCGTACACCTCGATGGACGTGATCGCCATCACCAACAGCAGCCCGGCGTTGACGTTGGCCAGCGCCATGTCGGGACCGAACGGAATCACGACCCAAGCCGCCAGCGCCGGCATGATGGCCATCAAGGGGCCGAGAAAGAACAGCCCTTTGGATGCGGCCGTGGGGCGAATGATCTCCTTGGTCAGCAGCTTGACCGCGTCGGCAATCGGCTGCAGCAAGCCCCAAGGCCCCGTGCGGTTGGGGCCATGGCGCACCTGCATGAAGCCGAGCAGCTTGCGTTCCCACAGCGTGAGGTAGGCCACCGCGCCCATCAGTGGCAGCAGCACGACGACGATCTTGATCAGGTTCCAGATCACCGGCCAAGCTGCCACCGTCCACCACGCACCGCTGAACAGATGCAAGCCGCCGTTGTAGAAGGCATCGATCATGCGGACGCTCCTTCGCGCGCGTCGGCGGTCAGTTGCAGCGACGGTGCACGCCGCACGATGCCGTCCAGCTGATAAATGCCAACATACGGCACCGACCCCGCATGCGCGCGCACGTCGGCACGCGCGGACGTGCGATTGCTCAAGCGGTTCTCAGGCACGCGATCGGTGACGCCCGCGCCCAGCGCCTGCGCCAGCACTTCCGGCGAAGTCTCATACGCCGGTTGCTGCAGACCGAGCAAATCGCCCAGCACGCGCAGCACCTTCCAACCCGGGCGCGTATCGCCGAGCGGGCGCACCACCGCGTGAAAACTTTGCACACGGCCTTCGGCGTTGACGAACGAACCGGACGTTTCCGTGAATGGCGCGATGGGCAGCAACACGTCGCTGATGTCCATGTTGGCCTTGAACGGGCTGAGCGTGACGACCATTTCGCAAGCACTCAGATCGGCCGGCGCGGAATCCGCGCCCGGCTCGCAATTCAGCAGCAGAGCCGCGCGCAGACCGCCGGCCAGCATTTGCCCGGCATTCAGGCCGCCTGAACCCGGCAAGGCGTTGACGACCTGCGCACCGACGGTGTTGGCCGCTTCGGTGAGGAAGCCCACGGTGGCACCCGTCTGCTCGCCAATCCACTGGCACAGCGCCAGCAGCGTCGAGCCGCCCGGGTGGTGTGCGGCGGCATTGCCCAGCAAGATCGCTTTGCGCTCGCCAGCCAGCAAGGCCTTGGCCAGCGCTTTGGCGTTGTCGGTGGACTGGCCCTCAAAAGGCGTCGCCACACCCTTCTCAGCCGCAACGGCCGCTGCCACATCGGCGAGCGCCTGGGCCCATTCATCCGGCTCGGCCACCACAGTGGCGCGCAGCGGCATCGCCCAGGCACCTTCGTTTGCCAACAATGCTTCAGAAGTGATAGCTGTCACCGCACAACCGGCGCGCGCTGACTGCCGAATTCGTTGCGCAAACAGCGGATGATCCTTGCGCAGGTTGGAACCGACAACCAGCACCGATTGCAGATCCGACAAGGCAGCAATGGGCATGCCGAGCCAGCGTACGCCTTCCGAAGGCGAGAAGTCTTGGTGACGCAAACGATGGTCGATGTTTTCGCTACCGAGGCCACGCATCAGCGACGCGGCCAGATACAACTCTTCCAAAGTGCTGTGCGGGCTGACCAGCGCGCCAATGCCGCCGGCGCCGTATTGCGCCTTGACCTGGTTCAGCCCGTTGGCTACGTATTCCAGCGCGGTCTGCCAGTCAACCTCTGTCCACTCGCCGCCCTGCTTGAGCATGGGCTTGGTCAGGCGCTGGTCGCCATTCAGCGCTTCGTACGAAAAGCGGTCGCGATCAGCAATCCAGCACTCGTTGACCGCTTCGTTCTCCAGCGGCACCACGCGCATGACCTTGTTGTTCTTGACCTGGACAATCAGGTTGGCGCCCGTGGAATCGTGCGGGCTGATGCTCTTGCGGCGCGACAGCTCCCAGGTGCGGGCGCTGTAGCGGAAGGGCTTGCTGGTCAGCGCACCGACCGGGCAGATGTCGATCATGTTGCCCGACAGCTCGGAATCGACCGATTGGCCCAGGAAGGTCTCAATCTCGGCATGCTCACCGCGATTCGACATGCCGAGTTCCATGACCCCGGCGATCTCCTGCCCGAAGCGCACACAGCGGGTGCAGTGGATGCAACGCGTCATCTCTTCCATCGAGATCAGCGGCCCCACGTCCTTGTGGAACACCACGCGCTTTTCTTCTTCGTAGCGCGAGCTGGATTTGCCGTAGCCGACCGCCAGATCCTGCAACTGGCATTCGCCACCCTGGTCGCAAATGGGGCAGTCCAGCGGGTGGTTGATGAGCAGAAACTCCATCACCGACTGCTGGGCCTTGATGGCCTTGTCGCTCTTGGTGCGCACGATCATGCCCTGCGTCACCGGCGTGGCGCAGGCCGGCACGGCCTTGGGCGCCTTCTCGACATCGACCAGGCACATGCGGCAGTTGGCGGCGATGGAAAGCTTCTTGTGGTAGCAGAAATGCGGAATGTAGGTGCCCGCCTTGTCGGCCGCATGCATCACCATGCTGCCCTCGGGCACCTCAACCTTCTTGCCGTCGATTTCGATTTCAACCATGGGCTTGTTCGTCCGATTCGATGCGTTTCAGACCGCCCGGCTTTTGCGCGGCGTCGATCTTGGCCGCGAATTCGTGCCGATAGTGCTTGAGCATGGCGCGCACCGGCATGGCCGCCGCATCACCCAGCGCGCAAATAGTGCGACCCATGATGTTTTCGGCCACGCTGTCGAGCTTGTCCATGTCGTCGGGGCGGCCCTGGCCGTGCTGGATGCGATCGACCATGCGCCACAACCAGCCCGTGCCTTCGCGGCACGGCGTGCATTGGCCGCAGGATTCGTGCATGTAGAAGTACGACAGGCGCAGCAGCGTCTCGACCATGTCTCGCGAATCGTCCATCACCATCACCGCGCCGGAGCCGAGCATGGAGCCGGCCTTGGCGATGGAGTCGTAATCCATCGTGGTCTGCATCATGATCTCGGCCGGCAGAATGGGCGAAGACGATCCGCCTGGGATCACCGCCTTCAGCGTCTTGCCACCGCGCACACCACCCGCCAGCTCGAGCAGCTTGCTGAACGGCGTGCCCATCGGGATTTCGTAGTTGCCGGGGCGCTCGACATCGCCCTGGATCGAGAAAATCTTGGTGCCGCCGTTGTTGGGCTTGCCACACGCCAGATACGCGGGGCCACCGTGGCGCATGATCCACGGCGTTGCCGCAAACGTTTCGGTGTTGTTGATGGTGGTCGGCTTACCGTACAGACCAAAACTGGCCGGAAACGGCGGCTTGAAGCGGGGTTGGCCCTTCTTGCCTTCCAGCGATTCGAGCAACGCGGTTTCCTCGCCGCAGATGTAGGCACCGAAACCATGGTGCGCGTGCAGCTGAAAGTTGAAGCCGCTGCCCATCACGCCGTCACCCAGGTAGCCCGCCGCGCGCGCTTGCTCTAGCGCGGCCTCAAAGCGCTCATAGACTTGAAAAATCTCGCCGTGGATGTAGTTGTAGCCCACGCTGGCGCCCATCGCATAGGCGGCAATGGCCATGCCTTCGATCACCGCGTGCGGGTTGTACATCAGGATGTCGCGGTCCTTGAAGGTGCCCGGCTCGCCCTCATCGGAATTGCACACCAGGTACTTCTGACCCGGGAAGTTGCGCGGCATGAAGCTCCACTTCAAGCCGGTCGGAAAGCCCGCGCCGCCGCGACCACGCAGCCCGGAGGCTTTCAGCTCGGCAATGACTTCGTCCTGCGTCATTCCAGCGCCGCCGTCCTGGCCCAGCACCTTGCGCAGGCCCTGGTAGCCGCCGCGCGCCTCGTAATCCTTCAGCCCCCAGTTGCTGCCATTCAAGCCCGCATAGATCTGCGGATCGATGTGGCGCCCGTGAAAGCAGGTTTCCACGCCCTTGGCCTGGAACTGCGCGAGGATGTCTTGCACACGTGCCATGGCGTCAATCCTCCGCCTGGCGCAGGCCGTCAACCAGCTGGTCGAGCTTGTCGTTCGACATGAAGCTGCACATGTGACGGTCG
>JAGOVZ010000158.1 GCA_018060485.1 Ottowia sp.
GCCGAAACGCTGAACAAGAGCAGCATCGGCTTCACCAACGCGCGCCAGGCGGGCGACGAGATGGCCGACATCAAGCGCCTGTTCACGCCCGAGTTCCGCAACCGGCTCGACGCCATCGTCAGCTTCAAGGCGCTCGATGAGCAGATCATCCTGCGCGTGGTCGACAAGTTCCTGCTGCAGCTGGAAACGCAACTGGTCGAGAAGAAGGTCGAAGTCACCTTCAACGACACGCTGCGCAAGTATCTGGCCAAGAAGGGCTTCGATCCGCTGATGGGCGCGCGCCCGATGCAGCGCCTGATTCAGGACACGATCCGCAAGGCGCTGGCCGACGAGCTGCTGTTCGGTCGCCTGACCGAAGGTGGCCGCCTGACGGTGGATCTGGACGACAAGGACGAGGTGTTGCTCGACATCACGCCCACGCCCACGCCCAAGCGCGAGCGCGCGCGGGGTGCCGAGCCGGCTGAGCCTGAAGAAGAGGTCGCGGCCGACTGATCGATCACGACGCGACGAGCTACTTTATTTGTAGCTTGCCGCGCTTGATGGACAAGCGCTAGAGCCTGATTTCTTCAAAAACTCCTGTTCACGAGGCCCGCTGTCACGCGGGCTTTTTTGATGGCGATTGCAGTGATTGCACCATGCGCGCCACACCTTCTTCATACGACGTGACGACAAAATCCGGGTAGCGTGCCATGAAGGCCTCGCTGCTGAACACATAGTCCTGCCGGTTCTGGTACAGCATTTCGCTGTATTCACGCAGGGTGGGCATGAAGACCTTGAGCACGCCGAGCAGCGCCGATGGCAGCACCTGAATGCGCTCGGGCGCGTGCAGCAGGCGCGCCGATTGCATGAGCAACTGGCGCGGCGTCGGTGCCGGTGCGGTGGTGGGCAGGTGCCAGGCGCGATGCCAAGCATCCTCGTCCAAGGCCAGGCGCACCAAGCCGCGCCCAGCGTCCAGGGTGTAGGTGAAGCTGTGGCGCGCATCCGGGTGGCCCAGCCATTGCGCCGCGTGGCCGTTCAGCTGTCGTTCGATGGCGGCGACAAACAGCGCCGACTGGCGCACGCCCGGCCCGTAGAAATCGGCACTGCGCCCGATCACCCATTTCAGCCCGCGGTCGTGTTGCGCCCGCGCCAGCAGGTGGCCCAGGCTGGCGCGCACGGCGCCCTTGCACGATGGCGGCTGCAGCGGATGATCCTCGCGCATCGGCACCCTGAGCGGCACCGGCCCGTAGGCGTACACGTTGTCGAAGAACACCAGCACCGCGTCGTGGGCCAGAGCGGCGTCGATGGTGGCCTGCATCACGCGCGGCCAGTCGCGCTGCCACACGGCGGTGACGTAGGGCAGGCCAAGCGTCAGGTAGAGATGGCTGCAGCCGCGCGTGGCCGCGCGCAAGGCGGCGGCGTCCAGCGCATCGACCCGTGTATGGGCGTGTGGTGAAGCGCCTTTGGGGCCGCTGCGGCTGGCCAGCGTGAGCGGCTGACCCAGGCGCGCCAGTTCATCGGCCACGGCCTGGCCGATGACGCCGTCGCCGAGGATGAAGTGAAGGGGTGGCCGGGCGGATGACATGCGTGCCTCCTTTGATTGACAACGAAGTGGCGCCATGGTGGTGCAGCCCACGACGTTCGGGAAGCACTACCATGGCATGACCCTCATTCACCAGTGCATGACCCATGGCCGCGATCGACACCCTGGACTGGCGTCTGCTGCAGGTTTTTCTGGTGGCCGCCGAAGCCGGCTCGCTGGGCCGCGCCGCGGCGGCGCTGGGCGACAGCCAGCCCACCCTGAGCCGACGGCTGGCCGAATTGGAGGCGGCACTCGGTCAGGCGCTGTTTGAGCGGTCGCCGCGCGGCCTGTCGCCGACGGCGGCCGGCAGCGCGCTGCTCGGCCCGGCGCGCCGCATGCAGCAGCAGACACGCCAGATGGCGCTGGCCATGGAGCGCCACGCCGGCACCCTGGCCGGCACGGTGCGCGTCACCGCCAGCGAGATGGTGAGCCAGCACCTGCTGCTGCCCGCGCTGCGGCCGCTGCGCGAGCAGCACCCGGAGATCCAGATCGAGCTGGCACCCGGCGACGGCGTGGCCGATCTGCTGCGGCGCGAAGCCGACGTCGCCGTGCGCATGTTCCGCCCGCGCGAGCCGGCGCTGATCGCGCGCCGCCTGGCCGATCTTCCGCTGGGCCTGTACGCGCACCGCGACTATCTGGCGCGCCACGGCAAAGTGATGCCAGCGTCGCTTGCGCAGCACCACTGGATCGGCGCCGACAAGGGCGACGAGGCGCGGCGCGGCTTTGCGCAGGCCGGTCACCCGGTGGCGCGTGAATTTTTCGCCATCCGCACCGATCATTCGGCGCTGGCCTGGCAGGCCGTGTGCGAGGGGCTGGGCATCGGCGTCGGCCTGCGGCAGGTGGCCGAGCGCAACGCCGACCTGGTGCGCGTGCTGGCCGACATCGCCATCCCGCCCATGGCCTGCTGGCTGGTGGTGCACCGCGAGCTGCGAGGCACGCCACGGCTGCGCGCGGTGGCCGACGCGTTGGCGGCAGCGCTGGGCCAAGCCGCCTGAGGGTGACGCCGCGCTGGTTATGCTTGACGCCATGCCCGCCCCCACCTTTCTCTGGCACGACTACGAAACCTTTGGCGCCGTGCCGCGGCGCGACCGGCCGGCGCAGTTCGCGGCCATCCGCACCGACGCCGACTTGAACGAGATCGGCGAGCCGATGATGCTGTACTGCCAGCCGGCGCTGGATGTGCTGCCCGAGCCCGAAAGCTGCCTCATCACCGGCATCACGCCGCAGGAATGCCTGGCCAAGGGCGTGCCGGAACACGAGTTTGCGCGCCGCATCAACGACGCGCTGGCTGAGCCTGGCACCATCGGCGTCGGCTACAACTCGATCCGCTTTGACGATGAAGTGACGCGCCACCTGCTGTGGCGCAACCTGCGCGATCCCTACGCGCGCGAATGGCAAAACGGTTGCGGCCGCTGGGATCTGCTCGACGTGGTGCGCACCGCCCACGCGCTGCGGCCCGGCGGCATCGAGTGGCCGAAGGGCGACGATGGCCACACCAGCTTCCGGCTCGAACGCTTGAGCGCCGCCAACGGCCTGGTGCACGAGTCGGCGCACGACGCGCTGTCGGACGTGCGCGCCACCATCGCGCTGGCGCGGTTGGTCAAAACGACCAACCCCAAGCTGTTCGACTTCTGCCTGGCGCTGCACAAAAAGGAGCGCGTGGCGCAAGAGCTGCGCCTGCCGACCACGCTGCAGGACGCGCGGCCCTTTCTGCACATCAGCGGCATGTTCGGTGCCGCGCGCGGCTGCCTGGCGGTGATGGCGCCGCTGGCCATGCACCCGACCAACAAGAATGAATTGCTGGCCTGGGACTTGTCGGCCGACCCGGCCGAGCTGGCCGACCTGAAGCCCGAGGCGATCCGCGAGCGGCTGTTCACCCCCACGGCGGATTTGCCCGAAGGCGTGACGCGGCTGCCCGTCAAGGGCGTGCACCTGAACAAGTCGCCCATGGTCATCGGCAAGCTCAAGACCTTGACCGACGCCCAGGCCGAGCGTTACGGCATCGATCTGGCGCAAGTCGAGCGCCACTTCGAGCGCCTGCGCGCGCTGCCCGATATGAGCGCGCTTTGGCCGCAGGTGTATGCGCGCCCGCCCGCTGGCACGCCGGTGGATGTCGACGAGGACCTGTACGGCGGCTTCGTCGGCAATGCAGATCGGCGCCGCCTGAACGACGTGCTGCGCCTCTCGCCGGCTGAACTTTCGCTGGCGCGCACCGGTTTTGACGATGCGCGGCTGGGTGAGCTGGTGTGGCGCTACCGGGCACGCAACTTCCCCGACACTCTGAACGAGACAGATCAGGCGCGCTGGGCCGAGCACCGCGCGGGTCGGTTGATCCGCGGCGATGCCGGGGCGCTGACGCTGCAGGCCTTCTTCGACCGCATCGACGGCCTGGCTGAATCGGCCGACGATGAGCGCGCGCAAGGCGTGCTGGAAGCCTTGTACGAATGGGGCGAACACATCGCCCCCGAAGTCTGAAGAACTATTGAAAAGATAGCTGCTCGCGCTTGTCAATCAAGCGCTGGCGGCACTTTTGGTTCACATTTTCGGCTTGAATCGCACCTGCGTCAAAGCCTTGCCCACCACAGCCGCAGCCGCATGCCGATCTCGCTGGTGTAGCCCACGCTGGTCGCGCTGATGCGGCCCGCCGGATCGATGGCGACAAACGCAGGCACGGCACGAAAACCGTAGCGCGCGGCGAGTGCGCCATCGGCGTCAATCACCGTGGGCCAGTTCAGCCCGCGCTGCGCAAGGGTGCGGCGCACCGCCGCCACGTCGCCCGACTGCATGGCCACCGTCAGCACCGGCCAGTCGCTTGCCACGCGGGTGACGCTGTGCTGCTCCAGCTTGCAGATCGCGCACCACTCGGCCCAGAAATGCAGCGCCACCGGCTGCCCCGGGTGGGCGGCGCGCCACTGCGCCAGGCCGAGCACCGCGCCGTCCTGAGTGCTGACGGCCAGAGCGCTGAAATCGGGCGCCGGCCCGCTCGGCACCTGGCGCGTCTGCCAGGCGTGCGCGCCCAGCAGCGCAACCGCCACCATCGCCAAGGTGCCGAGGTGACGGCGCCAGCTCAGTGAAATCCGCATGGAAGTCCGTGTTTGACCGCAGGCATACTGGTCGACTTTAGACCATCCCGGAGGAGACACGCCCCATGAGCACACAGACCAAGTACCTGCTGCAGGAAAGCCAGTTGCCCAAGTTCTGGTACAACATTCAGGCCGATCTGCCGGCCGCGCTGCCGCCCGTGCTGCACCCGGGCACCCTGCAGCCGATTGGCCCGGACGACCTGGCGCCGCTGTTTCCGATGAGCCTGATCGAGCAGGAAGTGACGACCGAGCGCGAGGTCGAAATCCCCGAGCCGGTGCGCGAAGTCTTCCGCCTGTGGCGCCCCGCGCCGTTGTACCGCGCCCATCGACTGGAGAAGGTGCTCGGCACGCCGGCCAAGATTTTCTACAAGTACGAAGGCGTCAGCCCCGCCGGCAGCCACAAGCCCAACTCGGCCATTCCGCAGGCCTTCTACAACGCGCAGGCCGGCATCAAGCGCCTGACCACCGAGACCGGCGCCGGGCAGTGGGGCTCATCGCTCGCCATGGCGGGCCAGTTGTTCGGGCTGGACGTGACCATCTACCAGGTGCGCGTCAGCTACGACCAAAAGCCCTACCGCCGCGCGCTGATGGAAACCTACGGCGCCCGCTGCGTCGCATCGCCGTCAAATGAAACCGAATACGGCCGCCGCGTGCTGGCCGAGAACCCCAACCACCCGGGCAGCTTGGGCATCGCCATCAGCGAGGCGGTCGAAATTGCCGCGCAGCGCGACGACACCAAGTACGCGCTGGGCAGCGTGCTCAACCACGTGCTGCTGCACCAAACCATCATCGGCCTGGAGGCGATGGAGCAAATGCACATGGCCGACGCCTGGCCCGACGTGCTGGTCGGCTGCACCGGCGGCGGCAGCAACTTTGCTGGCCTGGCCTTCCCCTTCATCGGCCACGGCCTGCGCGGTGGCGCCAAGCCGCGCATCGTGGCGGTGGAGCCCGCCGCCTGCCCGAGCCTGACGCGCGGCAAGTACGCCTACGACTTTGGCGACACCGGCCACATGACCCCGCTGACCAAGATGCACACGCTGGGCAGCACCTTCACGCCGCCGGGCTTTCACGCCGGCGGCTTGCGCTACCACGGCATGGCGCCGCTGGTCAGCCACGTCAAGGAACTGGGCCTGCTGGATGCCGTGGCCTACACGCAGAACCAATGCTTTGAAGCCGGCGTCACCTTTGCGCGCGCCGAAGGCATCGTGCCCGCGCCTGAAGCCAATCACGCTGTGCGGGGCGCCATCGAGGAAGCGCTGCGCTGCAAGCGCGAGGGCAAGGCCGAGACCATTTTGTTCAACCTGAGCGGGCATGGGCACTTTGATATGGGCAGCTACCAGAA
>JAGOVZ010000160.1 GCA_018060485.1 Ottowia sp.
TCGGGCGCGATCAGAAAGTTCAAGCTCATGCCGGGCTCCCTTCCTTGGCCAGCCATTCTTTGTAGGTTGCGGTGATTTCCGCGATCTTGGCGCGCGAGGGCTGGCGGCGCACCGAGGTGTAGCCAACGATCTTGCCGCCGCGCACGTTGGGCACCGCCGTGGCGTAGACCCAGTAGTGCGAGCCGTCCTTGCACAGGTTCTTGACGTAGCCGTGCCACTTCTTGCCGGCCGCCACGGTGGTCCACAGGTCCTTGAAAGCGGCGCGGGGCATGTCGGGGTGGCGCAGGATGGCGTGGGGCTGGCCGATCAGGTCTTCGCGCGCGTAGCCCGACAACTCGACAAACGCGTCGTTGGCGTGGGTGATGATGCCGTCCAGGTCGGTGCGCGAGATGATCAGGCGGCCTTGCGGATAGGCGATTTCGCGCTCGCTGACCATCACGGTGCGGCTGCTGCCGTCGTGGTAGGTGTGTTCACGCGCCACCGTCGCGTCGGCGGCCGGTTGCATGGGGGGAAATACCATGGTGCGATCCCCCTCAGATCAGCTTGGACAGGGCTTCGGCTGCGCGCTTGATGTCCAGGAACAACAGTCCCAGCTTGGCGTTTTGCTTGGCCAGCACGGTCAGCACGGCCTCGGTGCCGGACGAACTCATGATCACGTAGCCGCGCTCGCCCTGCAGCAGCACGCGCTCCAGCGTGCCACGGGCCAGTTCGCGCGCAGCGCGGTCGCCCAGCGACAACAGCGCGGCAGACATGGCGCCCACGCGGTCTTCGTCCATGCCTTGCGGCAGGGCCGAGGCGATCATCAGGCCGTCGGTCGAGATCAGAGCCGAAGCTTCGACGTCGGCGGAAGAGCCCTTCAGTTCTTCCAAAACTTGCTGGAACATGTCGGTGCGCATGGTTCTTATCCTTCGTGGTAGGTTGAATCAAAAGCTCTGTGGCCACGCTTTGATTTCGTATCGCGGTCGCAGTCAACTCACATCGAGTTTAAACCGTTAGTTACGGTTTTGTGCGACACCGCAGCCGAGACGGAATGCTCAAACGTTGATATTTCGCGTTCCCCTCTCCTGTGTCGCAGCCATCCACCTCACTCACCGCACCGCAGCCAGTGACAGCCCCTCTAATCGACGCCAACCCACCCGATTGCCAGCACTGCGGCGCCTGCTGCGCCAGCTTCCGCGTGGATTTCTCGGTGCACGAACTTTTGTCTGAAGGGGGCTGCGTGCCCGACGGCCTGGCCGCGCCGCTGACGGGCAGCAACTGCCGCCTGCGCGGCACCGACTACCAACCGCCGCGCTGTGCCGCGTTGACCGGGCGCGTAGGCGAGCGCGTGGCCTGCGGCATCTACGAGTGGCGGCCTGCTCCCTGCCGGGAGTTCAGCGCCGGCAGCGACGCCTGCCTACGTGCGCGAGCGCGCCTTGGGCTGACGCCGCTGCAGGCGGCGGAATGATCGCGATTGCTATCTTTATGGTAGCTGCTCGCGCTTCCTGGAAAAGCGCTGGCGGCCTTTTTTGTTGGAAAGGCGGTGTGTCGCCAGCACATGCACCGCAGCGCCCGCAGTCATGGCAGCCACCCGCGTTCACCCTGCCCGGCCGTGTTGCGGGCCCTGTGCGCCAAGCGCCGGCGGCCGCGGCCGCAGAGCCGGCGCGAGTTGGAAATAACCGACACTGCGCCGCGCGCAAAGCGCTAAGGTGGCCGCATGAGCCAGCCGCAGCTTTGGGACATCTCGCCGCCGGTGCACGCCGGTGCCCCGGTCTTTCCGGGCGACACCGCTTATGCGCAGCAATGGACCGCGCAGATCGGCCCCGGCTGCCCGGTCAACGTGAACGCGCTGACGCTGTCGCCACACGTCGGCGCGCACGCCGATGCGCCGCTGCATTACGACCCGGCGGGCGCTGCGATTGGCGCGGTGGACCTGGCGCCGTATCTGGGCCCGTGCCGCGTGATTCACGCCATTGGCGTGCGGCCGCTCATTCTTTGGGAGCACCTGGCGCACGCCACACAAGCGCTGCCGCCGCGTGTGCTGGTCAGAACCTATGAGCGCATGCCGGTCGATGCGTGGGACGCGCAGCTCGCCGCCTTCGCGCCCGAGACCGTGGAGCGCCTGGCCGACGCCGGCGTGCGCCTGATCGGCATCGACACCGCGAGCATCGACCCGGCCGACAGCAAGACCTTGGACAGCCACCAGGTCATCCGCCGGCGCGATGTGCGAGTGTTGGAAAACCTGGTGCTCGACGAGGTACCCGAAGGCGATTACGAGCTGATCGCCCTGCCCTTGAAGCTGGTCACGGCGGATGCGTCGCCGGTGCGGGCGGTGCTGCGCGCTTTATGAGACAAATCGGCCGCCAGCGCTTGTCCAGCAAGCGCAAGCAGCTATTTTTTTGATGTCAAACACTGCCCATGATCACCCTTGAAGACTGCCGCGCCCGTGACGCCGCCGACCCGCTGGCGCCGCTCAAAGACCTGTTCGATCTGCCTGACGGCGTGATGTACCTCGACGGCAACTCGCTCGGCGCCCTGCCCCGCGCCGTGCCCGCGCGCGTGGCGCAAGTCGTCGCGCAAGAGTGGGGGCGCGATTTGATCCAGAGCTGGAACAACGCCGGCTGGTTCGACCTGCCGCGCCGCGTGGGCGACAAGATCGCGCCGCTCATCGGCGCTGGCCAGGGCGAAGTGGTGGCGGCCGACACGACCTCGATCAACCTCTACAAAGTGCTGTCCGCCGCGCTTAACCTGGCCGCGCAAGACGCGCCCGGCCGCCGCGTGGTGGTGAGCGAGCGCAGCAACTTCCCGACCGACCTGTACATCGCCGAGGCCTTGTGCAAGGAGCGCGGCTGCACGCTCAAGCTGATCGAGCCGCACGAAATCGCGGCCAGCTTGGGCGCAGACGTGGCCGTGCTGATGCTCACCCACGTCAACTACCGCACTGGCGCCATGCACGACATGTCCGCCGTCACCCAAGCTGCGCACGCCGCGGGCGCGCTGGTGGTGTGGGACCTGGCGCACAGCGCGGGCGCGGTGCCCGTCGATTTGACTGGCGCCGGCGCCGACTACGCCGTGGGTTGCGGCTACAAGTATCTGAACGGCGGCCCCGGCGCGCCGGCCTTCGTGTGGGCGCACCCGAAGCATGTCGACCGCTTCTGGCAGCCGCTGGCCGGCTGGTGGGGGCACGCGGCGCCATTCGCCTTCACGCCCGACTACCAGCCGGCCGCCGGCATCACGCGCTTTCAGTGCGGCACGCAGCCCATCGTCAGCCTGTCGGCGCTGGATTGCGCGCTGGATGTGTTTGCTGAAAGCCAAAAGCTCGGTGGCATGGCCGCGCTGCGCGCCAAGTCGCTGGCGCTGACGGATTTGTTCATCGAACTGGTCGAGCAACTTTGCCCCGGCGCTTTCACGCTGGTCACGCCACGCGAACATGCACGGCGCGGCTCGCAGATCTGCCTGACGCCGACCGATCAACTGCCCGAAGGCAGCGCCTACGCCATCGTGCAGGCGCTGATTGCGCGTGGCGTGGTGGGCGACTTCCGCGCCGGTGACGCGCAGCAGCCGGACATCCTGCGCTTTGGCTTCACGCCGCTTTATCTTTCGTACGAAAACGTGCTGCAAGCCGCTCACCACCTGCGCGACGTGCTGCAAAACAAGGAGTACGCCGAGCCGCGCTTCAACCAACGGCACGCCGTGACCTGAGCCCGATCAAGACTAAACAACAAACAGGAGACACCCATGACCGCGCCCGCTTGCCCCATGCACACCGCTGGCGATGACTTGAACCCGCACGCCGGCGAAGCCATCGTGGCCGCCGAACGCGCCCAGCTCGACTTCAGCGCCAGCATGAGCTACGGCGACTATCTGCACATCGACCAGATCCTGAGCGCGCAGCACCCGCTCTCGCCCGCGCACGACGAGATGCTGTTCATCATCCAGCACCAGACCAGCGAGCTGTGGATGAAGCTGCTGCTGACCGAGTTGGCTTCCGCCATCGGCGACATCCGCGCCGACCGCCTGCCGCCCGCTTTCAAGAAGCTGGCGCGCGCCAGCCGCATCATGGAGCAGCTGGTGCACGCCTGGGACGTGCTGGCGACGATGACGCCGCCCGAATACAGCGCCATCCGCCCGTACCTGGGGCCGTCCAGCGGCTTTCAGAGCTTTCAATACCGCTGCATCGAATTCGCGCTGGGCAACAAGAACGCGGCGATGTTGAAACCTCACGCGCACAAGCCCGAGAGGCTGGCGCTGGTGCAGTCGTTTTACGAAGCGCCCTCGCTCTACGACGAAGCCCTGCGCCTGATGGCGCGGCGCGGATTGTCTGTCCCGACTGATCATCTGAAGCGCGACTGGACCCAACCCTATGAAGCCAGCGACGCCGTTGAAGCCGCGTGGCTGCAGGTCTACCGCGCGCCCGAGCAGTATTGGGACCTGTACCAACTGGGCGAAAAACTCACCGACCTCGAAGACGCCTTCCGCCTCTGGCGCTTCCGCCACGTGACCACGGTGGAACGCATCATCGGCTTCAAACGCGGCACCGGCGGCACCGGCGGCGTGAGCTATCTTCGCAAGATGCTGGACGTGGTGCTGTTCCCTGAGTTGTGGCGGCTGCGCACGGATTTGTAGCTCCCCCTGAGGCGCTGGCGCGCCTTCCCCCAGAGGGGGACAACGCCAGCGGCCGGGCCAAGCCCGCTCCGCGGCGTTCCCGCATGGCCTGCTCCGCGGCCTTCGGTTCGCGGAACCCGCTACCTGAAGAACAGGAAGGTGACGACCACGAACAGCGGCACCAGAATGCCGAAGCTCCACGCCATGTAGCCGAAGAAGCTGGGCATCTTCACGCCACGGTCTTCGGCGATGGCTTTCACCATCAGGTTGGGCGCGTTGCCGATGTAGGTGTTGGCGCCCATGAACACCGCGCCGGCACTGATGGCGGCCAGCGTGCTGGCCAGCGGGCCCATCAGCTGCACCGGGTCGCCGCCGGCGGTGTTGAAGAACACCAGGTAGGTCGGCGCGTTGTCGAGGAAGGAGCTGAGCAGGCCGGTGGCCCAGAAGTAGGCCGCCGGGTTGGGCGTGCCGTCGGCGTTGGTCACGGCGCGCACCACGGCGCCGAACGGGCCGTTCACGCCCGCCTGCAGCATGGCGATGACCGGGATGATGGTCAAAAAGATGCCGGCAAACAGCTTGGCGACTTCCTGCATCGGCGCCCAGCCGAACTGGTTGCTCTCGTGCACCGCCTTGGGCGTGATGGCCAGCGAGACGAAGGTGACGACGACCAGGCCCACGTCGCGCACCAGCCCGGGCAGGCCGACGTGTGTGCCCATGATGTCGAACTCGATGCCCGGCTTCCACACGCCGCTCATCAGCACCAGCGCCACCACCACCGCCAGCAGCGCGAAGTTGATGCTGCCGTCAAAACCGAAGCGCGTGGTGTCGGGCGTCGGGTCGGCGCGGGTCACGCCCTGCTTCTTGTAGAGGTAGCTGTCGAGCACGTAGAACAGCGCCAGCAGCGTGACCATCAAAAATGCCGTGTCGGGCAGGATGTGGCCCACCGTCCAGAAGAAGCTGACGCCCTTCAAAAAGCCCAGAAACAGCGGCGGATCGCCCAACGGCGTCAGCGAGCCGCCGATGTTGCTGACGATGAAGATGAAGAAGACCACCACGTGCGCGCAGCTCGGGCGGTTGTCGTTGGCACGAATCAGCGGGCGAATCAGCAGCATCGACGCGCCCGTGGTGCCCATGAAGCTGGCCAGCAGCCCGCCGACCAGCAGAATGCCGGTGTTGAGCAGCGGCGTGCCATGCAGGTTGCCGCGGATGTAGATGCCGCCGGACACCGTGAACAGCGCCGTCAGCAGCAGGATGAAGGGGATGTATTCGGCCAGCAGCGCATGCACCAGCCCGGCCATCGCCGTGCCGGCGCCAAACACCAGCGCGAACGGCACCAGAAACGCCAGCGCCCAGGC
>JAGOVZ010000159.1 GCA_018060485.1 Ottowia sp.
TGGCGCTTCAACGTGCCGACCAGCAACGACCCGCGGCCCGACCAGCGTGCCCACACCGTGTTCGACCGCGTGCTGCTGCGCGCCGGCGAAACGGTGTCGATGAAGCACCTGCTGCGCACCGAAACCGCCGCCGGCTTTGGCCTGCCGCCCAGCGGCCCGGCGACGCTGGTCATCACCCACGTCGGCAGCGGGCAAGAGTTCACGCAGCCCGTGCAGTGGCGCAACACCGCCACCGGCGGGCGCAGCGCCGAGAGCACGTTTGCCATCCCGCCCGCCGCCAAGCTGGGCGTGTACCAGGTGGCGCTGCGCGTTCCGGCGCGCGCCGGCGAAGGCGTGTCTGGCGAACAGATGCTGGAAACCGGCCAGTTCCGCGTCGAAGAATTCCGCCTGCCGGTGCTCAAGGGCAGCGTGGCGCCGCAATCGAAAGACCCGCTGATCGCCGCCGCCAGCGTGCCGGTGCAGGTGCAGATCGGCTACGTGGCCGGCGGCCCGGCGGCCAACCTGCCGGTGCGCGTGTCGGCGCTCACGCGCAACAAGTCACTGCGCTTTAACGGCTATGACGAGTTCAGCTTTGAGCCGCCGCGCCCGCGCGCCGAAGGGCCGCAAACGGGCGAAGACGGCGAAGAAGAAAGCACCGCCCGCCAAGACCAGCGCGTGGTGGCCGACAAGCTGCCCGTCACGCTCGACCGGCAAGGCCAGGGCAGCGTGACCATCGACCAGCTCAAGCCCTCCGCCGGCGCGCGCGAGCTGGTGGTCGAGGCCAACTTTGCCGACCCCAACGGCGAGATCCAGACCCTGCGCGGCACCGCGCCGCTGTGGCCGGCGGGCGTGATTGCCGGCATCCGCACCGAAAGCTGGGTCTCGGCCAGCCAGTCGGCCAAGCTGCAGGCGCTGGCGCTGGATTTGAACGGCCAGCCCAAGGCCGGCGTGCCGCTCGATGTCAAGGCCATCGCCCGCATCACCACCACCAGCCGCAAGCGCATGGTGGGCGGCTTTTACACCTACGACAACCGCACCGAAACCAAGGACCTGGGCACGGTCTGCACCGGCACCAGCGACACGCGCGGCCTGCTGGTGTGCGACGTCAAGATGACGCAGCCGGGCGAAATCGAACTGGTGGTCAGCGCGCGCGACGGCCAGGGCAAGAGCGCCCTGGCCGCCAGCAGCGTGTGGGTGACGCGCCAGGGCGAAATCTGGTTTGGCGGCGAGAACCACGACCGCATGGATTTGCTGCCCGAGAAAAAGCAGTACGCCGCCGGCGACACCGCGCGCTTTCAGGTGCGCATGCCCTTCCGCCATGCCACGGCGCTGGTCGCCGTCGAGCGCGAAGGCGTGATCGAGACGCAGGTGGTCGAGCTGCGCGGCGACGATCCGACGATTTCGCTCAAAGTGGCCGACAACTGGTCGCCCAACGTCTACGTCAGCGTGCTGGCACTGCGCGGGCGGCTGCGCGAAGTGCCGTGGTACAGCTTCTTCACCTGGGGCTACAAGAGCCCGCGCGAGTGGTGGAACGCCTTCTGGCACGACAGCAAGGACTACGTCGCCCCCACGCCGCTGGTCGATTTGAGCAAGCCCGCGTTCCGGCTGGGCATGGCCGAGATCCGCGTCGGCACCGAGGCGCACCGCATCGACGTCGCGGTGAAGGCCGACAAGGCCAGCTACCCGGTGCGCGGCACGGCGCGCGTCAGCATCGAAGGCAAGCTGCCCAATGGCCAACCCGCCGCGGGCGCCGAAGTCGCCGTCGCCGCCGTCGACGAGGCACTGCTGGAACTGCTGCCCAACCGCAGCTGGGACTTGCTCGAAGCCATGCTGCACCGCCGCGCTTGGGGCGTGCAGACGGCCACCGCGCAGATGGAAATCGTCGGCCGCCGCCACTACGGCCGCAAGGCGGTGCCGGCGGGCGGTGACGGCGGCGGCGCGCCCACGCGCGAGTTGCTCGACACGCTGCTGCTGTGGCAACCCAAGCTGCAACTCGATGCGCAAGGCCGCGCCACCATCGACGTGCCGTTGAACGACGCGCTCACCAGCTTTCGCATCGTCGCCATCGCCGACAGCGGCACCGGCCTGTTCGGCACCGGCCGCACCACCATCGCCGCCACGCAAGATTTGCAGATCATCAGCGGCCTGCCGCCGCTGGTGCGCGGCGGCGATGCCTTCCGCGCGCTGATCACGGTGCGCAACACCACCCAGGCGCCGATGAAGGTGCAGTTGACGCCGCGCGCCACGCTGCTCACGCTCGACGCGCAAACCGTCGACGTGCCCGCCGGCGAGGCGCGCGAAGTCACCTGGCAAGTCACCGCGCCGCCGCAACTGGCCGCGCTGCGCCCAGAAGCGTTGCTGTGGGAGATCGAAGCCAAGGACCTGACCAGCGGCGCGCGCGATGCGCTGAAGGTGAGCCAGCGCGTGCTGCCCGCCGTGCCGGTCACGGTGCAGCAAGCCACGCTGGTGCAGTTGGATGGCCCCTTGACGCAAGACGTGGCGGCCCCCGCCGACGCCCTGCCCGGCCGCGGCGGCGTGCGCCTGTCGCTGCAATCCAAGCTGGCCGATGGCCTGCCCGGCGTGCGCGACTGGTTTGCGCGCTACCCCTATTCGTGCCTGGAGCAAAAGACCAGCGTCGCCATCGGCCTGCGCGACGAAAAGCTGTGGCAGCAAACCGCCGCGCAACTGCCGGCCTATCTGGATGCCGATGGCCTGGCCTATTACTTCCCGCCGCGCGCGGGCGATGAGCGGCGCGGCAGCGACATCCTGACGGCCGCTCTGCTCTCTGCCACGCAAGAAGCGGCGCGCCTCAACCCGGCGTTTGCCATCCCCGCCGATTCGCGCGCGCGCATGATCGCCGGGCTGACGCAGTTTGTTGAAGGCCGCATCGAGCGCAAGCACTGGTCGCCGCAAAGCGACTTGGACGTGCGCAAGGTCGCAGCGCTCGAAGCGCTGTCGCGCCACGGCGCCGCGCGCGCCGCCATGCTGAGCAGCATCACGGTGGCGCCGAATCAGTGGCCGACGAGCGCCGTGATCGACTGGATCAACGTGCTCAAACGCGTGCAGGGCTTGCCAGACCAGCGCACCAAGCTACAAGAAGCAGAGCAGGTGCTGCGTGCGCGGCTGTCGTACCAGGGCACGCGCATGGTCTTCAGCACCGAAACCACCGACCACTGGTGGTGGCTGATGGCCGGTGGCGACGTCAACAGCGCGCGCCTGCTGCTCACCATGCTGGACGACCCGGCCTGGAAGGACGACCTGGGCCGCCTGGCCAGCGGCTTCATCGCCCGCCAGCGCGGCGGCGCCTGGGACACCACCGCCGCCAACCTGTGGGGCGGCCTGGCGCTGGAGCAATTCAGCAAGACACGCGAGAGCGAGCCTGTCAGCGGCGCCACCCAGGCCGTGCTGGGCGATGCGCGCGCGCAGGTCGATTGGACCAAGGTGACGCGCCTGAAGGCCGGCGATACCGCACCGGCACCCGCCTACGGCGCGCCCGCTCAGCCCGGTCAGTTCACCGGCAACAGCATGCTGCTGCCGTGGCCGGCCAAGGCGGTCGACAAGCAGCCGCTCATCGTCACCCACAGCGGCAGCGGCAAGCCCTGGCTCACGCTGCAGTCGCTGGCCGCGGTGGAGCTGAAGGCGCCGTTTGCCGCCGGCTACCAGATCAAGCGCACCGTCACGCCCGTTGAGCAAGCCGACAAGAGCCTGCCCGCCGGCCAGTATTCGCGCGGCGACGTGCTGCGCGTCACGCTCGACATCACCGGCGCGGCCGACATGACCTGGGTGGCCGTGAGCGACCCGGTGCCCGGCGGCGCCACCATTCTGGGCAGCGGCCTGGGGCGCGATTCAGCCATCGCCACGCTGGGCGAAAAGATCGGCGGCGGCGTGCAGCCGATCTATGAAGAGCGCAGCTTTGAAGCCTTCCGCGCCTATTACCAGTACCTGCCCAAGGGCAGCGCGCAGGTCGAATACACCGTGCGGCTGAACAACCCCGGCACCTTCCAGCTGCCGCCCACGCGCGTCGAAGCGCTGTACGCGCCCGAGATGTTTGGCGAGTCGCCCAACGCGCGGGTGTCGATCAAATGACGGTGTCACTTTGTTTTTGATAGCTGCTTGCGCTTGCCTGGCAAGCGCTGGCGGCCTGAAACATCCAAAATCCACCACCTGACCCACGTTTGCACCCAAGAAAGGAGCCCCCATGACGCGCCCACCCTGACCGCCACGCTGACGCTGGCCGCCCTGTTCGCCCTGCCCGCCGCCGCGCAACACGCCGGCCATGCCATGCCCGCCGCCGCTGCGTCGTCGCCCTCCACCGCCGCCTACCAAGCCGCCAACGACAAGATGCACCGGGGCATGGCGATGACCTACACCGGCAACCCCGACCGCGACTTTCTGGCCGGCATGATTCCGCACCACCAGGGCGCCATCGACATGGCTGAGGTCGAACTCAAGCACGGCAAAGACCCCAAAGTGCGCAAGCTGGCGCAAGACATCATCAAGGCGCAAAAGCGCGAAATCGCGCAGATGCAGGCCTGGCTCAAGCAGATGGACGCCAAGCGCTGACTACAAAAAACAGAGCTGCTCGCGCTGGATGCACAAGCGCTGGCGGCCATTTTTATTCGATAACCCCGTTCAGGGCTGCGCTTGCCAAGCCCTTTCAAACGGCCGCGAAGCAGGCCATGCCGGAACGCCGCGCTCCGGGTCTCCCCGAGCGCCAGCGTTGTCCCCCTGGGGGAAGGCGGGCGCAGGCCGACTCAGGGGGGAGCTTGACCAGGTGCTCTGGCTTCCAGCAACAGCGCCGTCTGCCGCGCCAGCAACTCCAGCGTGCGCAACTGCACCGGCGACAGCTCGCGCGGGCGGTCGTCGGCCACGCTCACCGCGCCCACCGGCACGCCTTGCGAGGTGATGAGCGGCGCGCCGGCGTAGTAGTAGGTCGTCGGGTGCGCTGCCAGCAGCGGGTAGCCGGCAAAGCGCGCCTCGCACCGCAGATCGGGTATTTGCGTGACGGCCGGGCTGTGCTCGATCACCATCAGGCACGGCGAATGCGAGGCCGCCGTGCTCTCTGCGCAGATGCCCACGCTGGCCTTGAACCACAGCGTGTCGCCATCGAGCAGCGCAATGGCGGCGATGGGCGTCTGGCAGATACGCGCTGCGGTCTCCACCACGTACTGATAGGCCAATTCTCCCCGCGCCTGCAGCGCGGCCAGGCGCCGCAGTTCGGATTCGCGCCGGTTGGCCGCTTCGTCCAGCACGGCCGGCACGGACATGGGCACGGTGGGCGCCCACACGCGCGGCTCGGCCAGGGTGTCGATGCCGGCTTCGGCCTCGTCGGCAATCTCGCCACCAGGCTGCGCCAGCGGATGAGCCCCTGCCTTGTTGCGGAACCAGCGCCACATGTTGCTGACCTGCCCTGGATGTAACTTTTTGTTGATGCCGTGAATTATTGCCCAGAAGCCATGCAAGGCGCGGTCTTTTTTTCTCTGCCCCGGCGGCGCTGCCACAATCGCCCGCATGCGGGCAACCCTGTTACGGCTGATGTGGTGGCTGACGCTGGGCCTGGGCGTGGCGGCGCCCGCGCTCGCCTTGCCGAGCTTCGATGATGTGCGCGCCGATTTCCGCCCGTCCGAAACGCGGCTGCTCGATCGCCACGGCGAGCCGCTGCAGCGCCTGCGCAGCGATGCGCACGCGCGCCGCGGCGACTGGGTGCGGCTGGCCGACATCTCGCCCGCGCTGCGCCAGGCGCTGGTGTTGTCGGAGGACAAGCGCTTTTACGAACACTCAGGCGTTGACTGGCGCGCCGTGAGCAACGCCGCCTGGGCCAACCTGTGGCACACCCGCACGCGTGGCGCCAGCACGCTGACGATGCAGTTGGCCGGCTTGCTGGACGACGACCTGGCGCTGGGCACCGGCGGGCGCACGCTGCGCCAGAAGATCGGCCAGGCCGTGATGGCCACGCGGCT
>JAGOVZ010000161.1 GCA_018060485.1 Ottowia sp.
GCCGTCATCGGCGCGTCGGAGCGGCCGTTTTCGGTCGGCGGCACGCTGTGGCGCAACATGCGCAGCAGCGGCTTTGCCGGCCGCATCTTCGCCGTCAACCCGAAGTACCGCGAGCTGTCCGGCCAGCGCTGTTACGCCCGCGTGGCCGACCTGCCCGAGGTGCCCGAGCTGGCCGTCATCTGCACGCCCGCCGCCACGGTGGTCGATCTGGTGCGGCAGTTGGCCCAGCGCGGCACGCGGGCCGCCATCGTCATCAGCGCCGGCCTCACGGCCGAGCAAAAACAGGCCATGCTGGACGCCGCGCGGCCGGCGCTGCTGCGCATCCTGGGGCCCAACTGCGTGGGGCTGCTCAGCACCCGCGCGCGGCTGAACGCGAGCTTTGCGCACATTCCGGCGCGGCCGGGGCAGCTGGCGTTTGTCTCGCAATCGGGCGCGCTGGTCACCGCCATGCTGGACTGGGCCGAGGCGCGGCAGATCGGCTTTTCGCACTTCGTCTCGCTGGGCGAGCACGCCGATGTCGACTTTGGCGACATGCTCGACTACTTGGGCGGCGACGCCGACACGCGCGCCATCCTGCTGTACATCGAATCGATCGACCAGGCGCGCAAGTTCATGTCGGCCGCGCGCTCGGCGGCGCGCAACAAGCCGGTCATCGTCATCAAGGCCGGCCGCAGCGCGCAGGGCCAGCAGGCCGCCGCCTCGCACACCGGCGCGCTGGCCGGCGCCGACAACGTGGTCGATGCCGCCATCGCCCGCGCCGGCATGCTGCGCGTG
The DNA here is from genome assembly GCA_018060485.1 of Ottowia sp. Taxonomy (GTDB): domain Bacteria; phylum Pseudomonadota; class Gammaproteobacteria; order Burkholderiales; family Burkholderiaceae_C; genus Ottowia. Next base: position 775 of record JAGOVZ010000161.1, read on the forward strand.
GACACGCTGGAGCAGTTGTTTCTGGCGGCCGAGATCCTGACCCGCTACCAGGCGCCCATCGGCGACCGCATGACGGTGCTGACCAACGGCGGCGGCGTCGGCGTGCTGGCGGCCGACGCGGCGGCCACCGAAGACGTGCCGCTGGCCGATTTAAGCGCGCCCCTGAAGCGCGCGCTTGATCAGGTGCTGCCCGCCAACTGGTCGCACGGCAACCCGGTGGACATCATTGGCGACGCGCCGGCCGAGCGCTACGTCGACGCGCTGAAGGCGCTCGGCCAGCACCCGGCCGATACCGGCACGCTGCTGTTCATCCACGCGCCCACCGCCATCGTGCCGCCGACCGACATTGCGCGCGCCATGATTCCGGTCATCCGACCTGCTGGGCAGCAGCCACTGCCGCTGGTCAGCGCCTGGGTCGGCGGCCCGTCGGTGGCCGAGGCCCGGCGGCTGTTCGTGGATGCCGGCATCGCCTGCTACGACCTGCCGGAGCAGGCCGTGATGGCCATCGGCATGCTGCAGCGCTACGCGCGCAACCGCGCCGAGCTGAGCGAGGCGCCGCCCGCCGCGCAATTGCACAACGGCAGCACCCCCGACGTGGCGCGCGTGCGCGCCCTGATGCAAAGCGTGCTGGCCAGCGGCCGCGACATGCTGACCGAGCCCGAAGCCAAGGCGGTGTGCGAGGCGTACCACATCCCCGTGGTGGCCACGCGCACGGTGCCAGCCGATGCCGACGCGGCAGCGGCCGAGGCGGCGCGCATCGGCTTTCCGGTGGTGCTCAAGATTCTTTCGGAAGACATCTCGCACAAGTCCGACGTCGGCGGCGTGGTGCTGAACCTGAACGACGAAGGCGACGTGCGCGCCGCCGCGCAGGCCATGCTGGTGCGCGTGGACAAGAGCCACCCCGACGCGCGCGTGGACGGTTTCACCGTGCAGAAGATGGTGAAGATGAAGCAGGCGCAAGAGCTGATCATCGGCGCCAGCATCGACCCGACCTTTGGCCCCGTGATCCTTTTCGGACAGGGCGGCACGGCGGTCGAGGTGGTGGCCGACAGCGCCATGGCGCTGCCGCCGCTCAACGCCCCGCTGGCGCGCGCGCTGATCGAGCGCACGCGCGTCGCCAGGCTGCTGCACGGCTACCGCGACGTGCCGCCGGCCGACATCGATGCCGTCATCGCCACGCTGATGGCCGTGTCGCAACTGCTGGCCGACGTGCCCGAGGTGGCCGAGCTGGACATCAACCCGCTGATCGTCAACCACGAAGGCGCCATCGCGCTCGACGCCCGCGTGCGCGTGAGCCGCCAGCAGCCGGCCGGCGCGGCGCACTTCGCCATCCAGCCCTACCCGGGCGAGTTGACGGAGGTGATCGACTGGAAGGGCCAGCCGCTCACGCTGCGCCCGATCCGGCCGGAAGACGAGGCGCGCCACCGCGCCTTCATCGACGACCTGGACGCCGAAGACCTGCGCATGCGCTACTTCTACAGCCGCCGCGTGATGGAGCGCAGCGAACTGGCGCGCCTGGTGCAGGTTGACTACACGCGCGAGATGGCCTTCATCGCCACCGTGCCCGGCCCCGATGGCCAAGAGAAGACTCTGGGCGTCGCGCGCGCGATTGCCGACCCGGACAACCTGGGCGCCGAATTCGGCATCATCCTGCGGCCTGAGCTGAAAGGCAGCGGCCTCGGCCGCATCCTGCTGGACAAGCTGATCCGCTACCAGCGCGCCGCCGGCACCGAGCGGCTGGTGGCGACCGTGCTGACCGAGAACCGCCGCATGCGCGAGCTGGCGCGTGCGCTTGGCTTCAGCGAGCACGCGCAGCCAGGCGACGCCGGCACGCTGGCGTTGGCGCTGGATCTGCAACGCGGGTGACGAAACGTGTGTTCATGTATCCAATCACCCTCTGGCGCACGACGGATGTGCGCAATCAGCTATCATTTTTGAATGAACAGAACCCAAAGCCTTCTTCGCCTGTCTGCTTGGGCGCTGGGCGCCGCCACGCTGCTGGCCGCGCCGGCGCTGCACGCGCAGGATGCGCCGCCCGCCGTCGACCCGGCGCAGTTCACCAGTTGCCTGAACGAGTTGAAAGCCGCGCCCGCCTTCAGCCGCATCACGCCCGCCACCTTTGCGCGGGCGACCGACGGCCTGCAGGCCGATCCGTCGGTGCTGGTGCTGCTCAACCGCCAGCCCGAGTTCAGCATGCCGGTGTGGGACTACATCGCCTTGCTGGTCGACGACGAGCGCGTGGCCGATGGCCGCGCAGCGCACGCCAGGTGGCGAGATGCGCTGCAAAAAATAGAGCAGCAAAGCGGCGTGGCGCCCAACGTGGTGATCGGCGTGTGGGGCGTCGAGAGCAACTTCGGCCAGAACCTGGGCGGCCGCCCGCTGGTGCAGTCGCTGGCCACGCTGTCGTGTTTTGGTCGCCGGCAAAGCTACTTTCGCGGCGAGTTCGCGGCGGCGCTGCGCATCTTGCAAGAGGGCCACATCGCGCCCGAAAAACTGGTCGGCTCGTGGGCCGGCGCCTTCGGGCAGACGCAGTTCATGCCCAGCACCTTTTTCCGCAGCGCGGTCGATTTCGATGGCGACGGGCGACGCGACATCGTTGATTCGGTGCCGGATGCGCTGGCATCCACGGCCAAGTTTTTGCAGAACGCGGGCTACAGGCGCGGCGAGCCCTGGGGCTTTGAAGTCCGTCTGCCGGCCGGCCTGGACACTTCGGACGCCAGCCGCAAGAACAAGCGCCCGATCGACGCCTGGCGCAGCGCCGGCGTGACGCTGGCCGACGGCTCGCCGCTGCCCGGCAGCCTGCCCAGCGCGGGGCTGATGATTCCGGCGCGGGGCGGGCCGGCGTTTCTGGTCGGCCGCAACTTCGACACGCTGTACAGCTACAACGCGAGTGAAAACTACGCGCTGGCGATTGCGCAGCTGTCGAACCTGGTGGCCAACCCTGGCGGCAGCGTGGCCTTCGTCACGCCCTGGCCGACCGACGACGCCGGCCTGTCGCGCGCGCAGAACCGCGAGCTGCAAACCCTGCTCTTGGCGCGCGGCCACGACATCGGCTCAGCCGACGGAATGATCGGCGCCAAGACGCGCGAAGCCATCAAGGCCGAGCAGCAAAAGCTGGGCATGAAGCCCGACGGCCGCGCCGGGCAAAAGCTGCTGGCGGCGCTGCGGCGCGGCTGACGCGCGCTCGCGTCGCTATGATTTTGGGGTGACGCCCGCCGACCATTCACCCGACACCGCCGCGCGCCCGCGCTGGCGCGCGCTGGCCGGCCCGCTGCTGGCCGCGGGCTACGCGGTGTGGTGCCTGGCGCTGCTGTGGCTGCAGCCGCGTTCGCTGCTGGCCATCGCCAGTTTTCTGTTGCCGTGCTACCTGTTCATCTGCTCGTGGCTGTGGCGGCGCGGCTGGCGGCCGGTGGCGGTGGGGGTGGCGCTGGGGCTGCCCGCGCTGCTGGCCTGGGCTTATCCGCGCTATGCGGCGCGCGCAGAAATTTTCTACGTCGCCGAATACGCGCTGGTCTACGCCACGCTGTGCGCCTGGTTCGCCAGTTCGCTGGCCGGCACGCCGGTCATCACGCGGGTGGCGCGGCGCGTGCACCCGCTCACGCCCGACATGCAGGCCTACACCGTGCGGCTGACGCGCGGCTGGGCGCTGTACTTTGCGCTGATGGCGGCGCTGTCGCTGCTGGTCTTTGCGCTGCTGGGCCTGCCAGCCTGGGCCTTCTTCACCGTGGTGCTGTCGCCGATTTCGCTGGCGAGCTTTTTGATCGGCGAGCACCTGCTGCGCTACCGCTGGCACCCGGAGTTCGACCGCGCCTCATTGCGCCACACCATCCGCACCTGGCGCGAGGGCGGCGCCTGAGGCGCCGCGCTGATCAGAACCGGTGGCGCAGCCCGATGCCGTAGCTGGTGCCGCTGCTGCGGTTGGTGATGCGGTCGTGCATCACGTTGGCGTACAGGTCGGTGCGCTTGGACAAGTTGTAGTCGTAGCCCACGGTGAGCGTCTGGCGCTTGGCGTCGAGCAGGTTGTTGCGCGTCTGCGCGTACGAAGCCAGCAGCTTGCCGGGGCCGATGGGCACCGAGGCGCCCAGTTGCGCGGTCTTCAGCTTGGCGTTGCTGACGTCGTTCTTGGCCTGGCCGTAGGTCAGGAACAGCTTGACGACCTGGAAGTCGTAGAAGCCGCCCAGCATCCAGTCGGTCCGCACGGAGCCATCGGCAAAGTTGGCGGCCACCGGATTGCTCATCTGCGCGCGCTCGTAGAACGCGGTCAGGCCGAGCGGGCCGTTCATGTAGATCAGGTTGCCGCCCCAGTTCTTGCCGCTGGCCGCACCATCGCGGAACTGGTATTGCAGCGTGCCGCGCAGGCCGCCAAAACTGGGCGTGGTGTAGGCGATCTGGCTCGACCAGCCGGTGTCGGCCGGCGTGGTGCCGGTCCAGCCGGTGCCGTTGAACAGCGGCACGTTGGCGTGCAGCACCAGCGGCGAGAAAGTGAACGAATCGCCGAACGGGTTGAACAGGATGGTGGGCAGGAAGTTGGGCGCCATCCAGCGGCCCAGGCGCACGGTGCCGAAATTGCCCGACAGGCTCACGTTGGCGTCGCGCGACCAGAAGGTGTCGTTGACAAAGCGCCCGTAGCTGCCGTTGCTCATGCGCAGGAACGAGGTGAAGGCGAAGCCGGCCTTCAGGCCATTGCCCAGGTCTTCGGTGCCGGTCACGCCAAACCACGAAGTGGTCATGCCGTTGTTGCCCACGGTGTTCTTGCGCTCGGCGTCGCCGGCCATGCGCATGGAGCCCACGTACATGTCGGCCAGGCCGGACAGTTGTACCGAACTTTGCGCGTGCGCCAACGGCGCCAGCAGCGACAGGCCAGCCAGACAGGCCGGCACGGCAAAGAATTTTTTGAGCATGGATTCCCTCTTTTAAAACGACTCTGATCTCAAACGCGGGCCCCGGATCGGTGCACGCACGCGCGAACCAGGCACACGCGGCACATGGCAGCAACATTCATGCCATGCCGGCGCGTATTCCGCAGCGCCGTGTCTGCCAGGAAATTTAATAAAAAATGCCTCCAGCGCATGTCTGATAAGCGCTGGCCGCTACCAAAAATATAGTTTTGTGGCATTGATTCAACACCGCCGCCAGGCGCGGTCTGATCGCATTGCGG